>JALYMN010000456.1 GCA_030773675.1 Actinomycetota bacterium | reverse complement strand
AGTCCCCGCTGCGCGACGGCGGCTACGACATCAGCGACTTCATGAAGGTGCTGCCGGAGTTCGGCGACCTGGGCGACTTCGTGCAGCTCGTCGACGAGGCGCACAAGCGCGGCATGCGCATCATCGCCGACCTCGTCATGAACCACAGCAGCGACCAGCACCCGTGGTTCCAGGCCTCGCGCAGCGACCCCGACGGCCCGTACGGCGACTACTACGTCTGGTCCGACACCGACGAGAAGTACACCGAGGCCCGGATCATCTTCGTCGACACCGAGACGTCGAACTGGACGTGGGACCCGGTGCGCAAGCAGTACTACTGGCACCGGTTCTTCAGCCACCAGCCCGACCTCAACTACGAGAACCCGGCCGTGCAGGACGCGATGCTCGACATCCTGCGGTTCTGGCTCGACCTCGGCATCGACGGGTTCCGCATGGACGCCATCCCCTATCTGTTCGAGGAGGAGGGGCACAACGGCGAGAACCACCCGAAGACGCACGAGTACCTCAAGCATGTCCGCAAGGAGGTGGAGGAGGCCTACCCCGACCGTGTGCTGCTCGCCGAGGCCAACCAGTGGCCGGAGGACGTCGTGGAGTACTTCGGCGACCGCGAGGTCGGCAACGAGTGCCACATGGCGTTCCACTTCCCGCTCATGCCGCGCCTGTTCATGGCGGTGCGCCGCGAGTCGCGCTACCCGATCTCGGAGATCCTCGCCAAGACGCCGGCGATCCCGAAGAACTGCCAGTGGGGCATCTTCCTGCGCAACCACGACGAGCTGACCCTGGAGATGGTCACCGACGAGGAGCGCGACTACATGTACGCGGAGTACGCCAAGGACCCGCGCATGAAGTCCAACGTCGGCATCGCGCGGCGGCTCGCACCGCTGCTGGACAACAGCCGCGACCAGATCGAGCTGTTCACCGCCCTGCTGCTGTCGCTGCCGGGCTCGCCGGTCTTGTACTACGGCGACGAGATCGGCATGGGCGACAACATCTACCTCGGCGACCGCGACGGCGTCCGGACGCCGATGCAGTGGAACGCCGACCGCAACGCCGGCTTCTCGCAGGCCGACCCGCAGTCGCTGTACCTGCCGCTGCTGCTCGACCCGGTCTACGGCTACCAGGCGCTCAACGTCGAGGCGCAGATGCGCTCGTCGTCGTCCCTGCTGAACTGGACGCGCAAGATGCTCGGCGTCCGCAAGCAGCACCCGGTCTTCGGCATGGGCACCTACGAGGAGCTCGCCGCGAGCAACCCGAGCGTGCTGGCCTTCCTGCGCGAGTTCGGCGACGACCGCGTCTTCTGCGTCAACAACCTGTCGCGCTTCCCCCAGCCCGTCGAGCTCGACCTGCAGCGCTTCGCGGGCTGCACGCCCATCGAGCTCACCGGTCTCGTGCGCTTCCCCCGCATCGACGACGAGCCCTACCGGCTGTCGCTGCCCGGGCACGGCTTCTTCTGGTTCAGCCTGCTGCCGCAGGACCCCGGGTGAGCGCCCCGGGGTCGGAGGGCCTGCCCGGGCTGCTGCAGGACTGGCTGCCCGGGCAGCGGTGGTTCGCCGGCAAGGGCGCGGCGATCACGTCGGTGCGGGTCGAGCGCGAGGTGCCGCTGGAGTCCGACGCGGGCGAGATCAGCCACCTGCTGCTCGCGGTCGCGTCCGAGGGCGGGGTGACCGACCGCTACCAGCTCCTCGTCGGGCGGGTCGACGGGGCGCTGCCGCCGCGGCTCGAGGGCGCGGTCATCGGCGAGGTGGACCGGCGCACGGCGTACGACGCGGTGCACGACCCGGAGGCCGCCTCGACCCTGCTGCACCGGATGGCGGAGAGCAGCGAGGCCGACGGCATCCGCTTCGTCGCGGCCGCCCCGCTCGACGTCGACAAGCCGAGCCGCGTCATGGGCGCCGAGCAGAGCAACACCTCGCTGGTGTACGGCGAGGAGTACATCCTCAAGCTCTTCCGCCGGGTGCAGCCGGGGCTCAACCCCGACCTCGAGCTGACCCGCGCCCTGGCCGCCGGCGGCAGCCCGCACGTCGCCGCTCCGCTCGGCTGGATCGAGGGCGAGGTCGACGGGCAGCTCACGACCCTGGCGATGATGCAGTGCTTCCTGCGCGGCGCGTCCGACGGCTGGGCGATGGCCACGGCGAGCGTGCGCGACCTGTTCGCCGAGGGCGACCTGCACGCCGACGAGGTGGGCGGCGACTTCGCGAGCGAGTCGGAGCGGCTCGGCGTCGCCACCGCCGAGGTGCACACGCTGCTGGCGCAGGTCCTGCCGAGCGAGACGCACGGCCCCGAGGAGTCGCAGGGCACGGCCCGCCAGCTGCACGAGCGGCTCGACGCGGCGCTCGCCGTCGTCCCGGACCTCGAGCCGCACGCCGCCGCGCTGCGCGCGGCCTACGACGCGGTCGGCGGGCTGGCCGACCCGGTGCCGGTGCAGCGGGTACACGGCGACTACCACCTCGGCCAAGTGCTGCGCACCCAGGACGGGTGGGTGCTGCTCGACTTCGAGGGCGAGCCGGCCCGCCCGCTGGCCGAGCGCACCACGCTGCTCAGCCCGCTGCGCGACGTCGCGGGCATGCTCCGCTCCTTCGACTACGCGGCCCGGCACCTGCTCGCGGAGCGGGCCGGCACCGGCGCCGGCCGGCAGCCGCAGCTGGCGTACCGGGCGAACGAGTGGGCAGAGCGCAACCGGTCAGCGTTCTGCGACGGCTACGCCCGAGCTGCAGGGAGCGACCCGCGCGACGCGTCGGTCCTGCTGCGGGCGTTCGAGCTCGACAAGGCGGTCTACGAAGTGGTGTACGAGGCGCGCAACCGACCGGCGTGGCTGCCCATCCCCCTGGGCTCCATCGAGCGGCTGGCTGCTGCGGGAGGCGCCGCGTGAGCACGCCCGACGAGCCCACGTCCCCGCCGCGCGAGCAAGCGCCGCGCACGCCGCCGGTGGCGCCCGACGTCGCCGCCGAGGCC
>JALYMN010000455.1 GCA_030773675.1 Actinomycetota bacterium | reverse complement strand
CGACGCGGCCGAGCGCGCCCGCAACGCCCAGCCGCTGCTGCTGGCCAGCGGCCGCTTCGGGCTGGCCGCCGACCTGCTCGAGAGCGCCGGCGCGCACGGCTCGTGTGAGTTCCTTCCGTGAGTTGCTTGGCGGTTACTCACGAGGCCTCACGCGGTGGCTCCTCAACGTCCGGGACCGACACGGCCCTCGTCCGTCAGGCGCCCGAGCTACACCACACCAGGGGACTCACCCGACTTACGAGCCTGAGCGACGTCTTCAGCCGCGAGCCGTCAGCTTGTAGAACACCTGCATCCCCTCGACCTGGGACCAGCCAGACGGCGCATTGCCACCTGGAAGCCAGCGCAGGTGCACGACATGCGTAGCACTCATGCACACGCCCGCTGCCATCACCGGGGAGAAGTTCCGCTCCGCGGACGGCAGCAGCAGCTTGTCGGTCGCGTCAGGGCAGACCACGTCGCCTGCGATCGCGACCAGCCACGGCGCACCCGGCGGGTGTGAGTGCCAGTTGTCGTTGGGCACCTCCTGCGCCGCGGAGGGCGCCGCCAGTCCGAGCGCTCCCGCCGTAGCAGCCGCCAAGACGACCGCCGCACGCACAACCTTGACCATCACGCATCCCCCCGCTCGACAACGAACCCCTCGTACCGTCCCCCCGACCCGCCGTCAGCGCCATAGTCCTGTAGCGCCATGTGCCTGAAGGCCTTCTCGGCATTGACAGCCGCTCTCCTGAGCGCCCCGTGCGTGCGCCCTGCCTGCCTACTGCTTGCTTGTAGAGGTTGATCCGAAGCGGAACTCCACGACGTCGCCGTCCTGCATGACGTAGTCCTTGCCCTCCATCCGGGCCTTGCCGGCGGCGCGGGCGGCGGCGACGGAGCCGAGCGCGACGAGGTCGTCGAAGGCGATCACCTCGGCCTTGATGAACCCGCGCTGGAAGTCGGTGTGAATGACCCCGGCGGCCTCGGGGGCGGTCGCGCCCTTGCGGATCGTCCAGGCGCGGGCCTCCTTCGGCCCAGCGGTCAGGTAGGTCTGCAGCCCCAGGGTGGCGAAGCCGACCCGGGCCAGCTGGTGCAGTCCTGACTCCTCCTGGCCCATCGACTGGAGCAGCTCGAGCGCCTCGTCCTCGGCCATACCGATGAGCTCGCTCTCGACCTGCGCGTCGAGGAACACCGCCTCGGCCGGGGCCACGACCGCCGACAGCTCGGCCCGCAGCGAGGCGTCGCCGAGCTCCTCCTCATCGAGGTTGAACACGTAGAGGAACGGCTTCGCGGTGAGCAGGTGCAGCTCGCGCAGCGGCTGCCGGTCGATGTCCGACGCGAACACGGTCTGCCCGCCGTCGAGCACCTCCCGCGCCTGCTGGACGGCGGCCAGCTGGGGCGCGAGGTCCTTCTTGATCCGCGCCTCCTTCTCCAGCCGGGGCAGCGCCTTGTCCAGCGTCTGGAGGTCCGCGAGGATCAGCTCGGTGTTGATCGTCTCGATGTCGTCCTTCGGCGACACCCGCCCGTCGACGTGCACGACGTCCGGGTCGGAGAACACCCGGATAACCTGGCAGATCGCGTCGCTGTTGCGGATGTTCGCCAGGAACTTGTTGCCCAGGCCCTGCCCCTCGCTGGCGCCCTTGACGATGCCGGCGATGTCGACGAAGTCGACGGTGGCCGGTACGACCTCCTTCGAGCCGAACAGCTCGGCGAGCCTGCCGAGGCGGGGGTCCGGGACGCCGACGACGCCCACGTTGGGCTCGATGGTGGCGAACGGGTAGTTCGCGGCCAGCACGTCGTTGCTCGTCAGCGCGTTGAACAGCGTGCTCTTGCCGACGTTGGGCAGGCCGACGATGCCGAGGGTGAGGCTCACGTCCCTCGACGGTACCGGCGCAGGGGGGTCCGGCCGCTCACGGTGCGACGTCGCCGGAGACGTGTGTGCAGGCCGCTCGCGCCACCACCGCCGCCGCGCTCGCCCCGGCCTCCGGGTGGTCGGCGAGCAGGCGCCGGGCCACCTCCGGGGCGTCCGGGTCGCCGAGGGCGCTCAGGTGCTCGCCGGCCTCGCGCGCCAGCAGCGCAGCGGTTTCCGGCGGCAGCCCCGGGTCGTGCGTCCGCGCGTCGGCGGCGACCTGCTCCACGTCGTACCCGCCCGGCAGACCGGCTGTCCCAGAGGTGAGGCCCGACACGCGCCCGAGGCTAGGGCCAGCACGAGGCCCGGAGGTACCGTCCCCGCCGTGCGGAGCAGCAGACGCCGGGGCGGCGGCCTCAGCGGCGAGGGCGTCGTCGTCCTCGTGCTGGCCCTGGGCCTCGCGGGCGTCCTGTTCGACGTGCTCACCGGGCCGGGTCTGCGGACCGTGTTCGCCGTCTGCTTCGTGGGCGGGTGCCTCGTCGCGGCGGCGACCGTACGCCGGCGCGACCTGCCGGTGGCCGTCGTCATGCCGCCGCTCGTCTACGCCGTGATGGCGCTCGTGACCGGGCTCGTCGAGGGCGGGGAGGCGGGCGGCTCGTTCCTCGTGCGGCAGGCGCTGGACCTGTTCACCACCCTCGTGCTCGAGGCGCCCGTGCTGCTGCTGGCGACCGGGGGCTCGCTCGCCGTCGCCCTCGTCCGCGCGTCCCGGCGCCGCTCCGCCGGACCCCGCACCGCCCTGCCG
>JALYMN010000454.1 GCA_030773675.1 Actinomycetota bacterium | reverse complement strand
ACACGGACGGGCCGGGGATCACGATCCGGTGATGGTGTCCACGAGCTCCTGCGCGGTCGCCGAGGCCTCGAACAGCGCCCCGACGTGGTCGCGCGTCCCGCGCAGCGGCTCCATCGTGGGGATCCGCACCAGGTTCTCCCGGCCCAGATCGAAGACCACCGAGTCCCAGGACGCCGCGGCAACCTGCGCGGGGTACCGGCGCACGCACTCGCCGCGGAAGAACGCCCGGGTGTCCGACGGCGGCGAGGTCATGGCGCGCGCCACTTCGTCGTCGGTGAGCAGGCGCTGCATCGAGCCGCGCGCCACTAGCCGGTTGTACAGCCCCTTCTCCGCCCGGACGTCGGAGTACTGCAGGTCGACCAGCTGCAGCCGCGAGTCGCCCCAGGACAGCCCGTCCCGCGCCCGGTAGCCCTCCAGCAGCCGCAGCTTCGCCGGCCAGTCCAGCCGGTCGGCGCACCGCATCGGATCGGCGGCGAGGTCGTCGAGCACCTCTGCCCAGCGTCGCAGCACGTCCCGCGTCTGCTCGTCGTCCCCACCCGAGCGCTCCACGAACTTCTGCGCCTGCTCCAGGTAGACCCACTGCAGCTCGATCGCCGTCATCCGCCGGCCGTCGCGCAGCCGCACCGTGTGGGTGAGCGTCGGGTCGTGGCTGACCGCCTGCAACGCCTCCACCGGCTCCTCCAGCGCCAGGTCCGGGGGCAGCGCGTGCGCCTCGATCATCGCCAGCACCAGCGACGTCGTCCCGACCTTCAGGTACGTGGAGAGCTCCGCCAGGTTCGCGTCACCGATGATCACGTGCAGGCGGCGGTACTTCTCGGCGTCGGCGTGCGGCTCGTCCCGGGTGTTGATGATGGGACGGCTGCGGGTCGTGGCGCTGCTGACGCCCTCCCAGATGTGCTCGGCGCGCTGGCTGACGCAGTAGACCGCGCCGCGCGGCGTCTGCAGCACCTTGCCCGCGCCGGTCATCAGCTGCCGGCTGACGAGGAAAGGGATGAGGACGTCGGCGAGCCGGCTGAACTCGCCGTGCCGGCCGACCAGGTAGTTCTCGTGGCAGCCGTAGGAGTTGCCGGCCGAGTCGGTGTTGTTCTTGAACAGGTAGATGTCGCCGGCGATGCCCTCCTCGCGCAGCCGCCGCTCGGCGTCGACGAGCAGGCCCTCGAGGATGCGCTCGCCCGCCTTGTCGTGCGTGACGAGGTCGACCGCGCTGTCGCACTCGGGCGTCGCGTACTCCGGGTGGCTGCCGACGTCGAGGTAGAGCCGGGCGCCGTTGCGCAGGAAGACGTTGCTGCTGCGGCCCCACGAGACGACCCGGCGGAATAGGTAGCGGGCCACCTCGTCGGGGCTGAGCCGGCGCTGGCCGCGCCAGGTGCAGGTGACGCCGTACTCGTTCTCCAGGCCGAAGATCCGACGTTCCATCAGCCGACCGGCCCGGACGGCGCCGCGCAGCAGGGCGGACCGTTCATGACCCGCCTCCCTCCTGCTGCCGTACGACGGGCAGGACGCCCCCTGGTCAGCCAACCACGTCGTCGGACGGCGCGCGGCCGGGACCCGCGGGGCGTCCAGGGGCAGGTCAGTCGGGCGGCGCGAGGGCGTCGAGGCGCGCCCGCAGCTCCACGACCTCGGCCCGGAGCAGCGCGACCTCCGCGGCCAGGTCGGCGACGTCGTCGGCCGCCGGACCGTCCGGGAGCGCCGTACCGGCGCCGGCAGGGTCGGCGGGCACGGACGGACCGCCCGCCGTCACCGGCCCGGCGTCCACGAGCACCTGGGTGTAGCGCCCCTCCTTGCGGCCCGGCTGCCGGTCCAGCCGTGCGACGAGCGGCTCGTCGCGGGCGGCCAGCGGCGCGAGCGCCTCCTCCACCTCGTCGACGCCGTCGAAGGGGTGCATCCGCTCGGTGCGCACCCGCAGCTCGGCGAGCGTCTGCGGCCCGCGCAGCAGCAGGACGGCGAGCAGCGCCGCCTGCGCCGGGGACAGCCCGAGCGCGCCGTCGAGCTGGTGCTGGTGCTTGTCGCTGCGTTCGCCCGTGCGGTGGACCGTGCGCAGCAGCCCGCGTTCCCGCAGGCTGCGCACCGCGAGCCGGACGGTCGCCGTGTCGTAGCTGACGACCGGGTCGCGGCTGGTGGTCTGGTTGCACGCCGCCAGCAGCGCGCTCTCGGTGAGCGGGTACTGCTGCGGGGTCGTCAGCTGCTTCTCGACCAGGCAGCCGAGCACCCGGCCCTCTTCGGCGGTCAGCTCCATCGGCGCACCGTAGGCCGCTGCGGCGCGCCGTCCGGGGGCGAATCCGGCGAAACGCTGGTGCGCGTGCGCCCGGGCGAGGACAGTCCGGGGCATGACCCCCCTGCGCGCCCTCCCCCTGGGGGCCGCCGCCGCACTGGCGGCGGTCGCCGTCCGTGACGTGCTCCAGCGCGAGCACGCTGTCCTGCGCAACTTCCCGCTGGTCGGGCACGCGCGCTACCTGCTCGAGTCGATCGGCCCCGAGCTGCGCCAGTACCTCATCGCGAGCAACAACGAGGAGCGCCCGTTCACCCGCGACCAGCGCCGCTGGGTCTACGCCTCGTCCAAGGGCGAGAACAACTACTTCGGCTTCGGCACGGACAACGACGTCGAGTACACCGCCGGCTACCCGGTGATCAACCACCGCACGTTCGGCCGGGCGGTGCCGCCGTCGAGCCCGCAGGCCGCGCACGACGTCGCGCTGCCGTGCGCCAAGGTCGTCGGCGCTGCGCGCGGCCGGGCCGGCGCGTTCCGGCCGGGGTCGGTCGTGAACATCTCGGCGATGAGCTTCGGCTCGCTGTCGGGCCGGGCGGTCGAGGCGCTCAACCGCGGCGCTGCGCTCGCGGGCTGCCTGCACAACACCGGCGAGGGCGGACTGTCGCCGCACCACCGGCACGGCGGCGAGCTCGTCTTCCAGATCGGCACCGCCTACTTCGGCTGCCGCGACGAGCAGGGGCGGTTCAGCCTGCCCCGGCTGAAGGACCTCGTCGCCGGCGCTCCGGTGCGCGCGCTCGAGGTCAAGCTCAGCCAGGGCGCGAAGCCCGGCCTCGGCGGCGTCCTGCCGGGGGCCAAGGTGTCGGCCGAGATCGCCGCGACCCGCGGGGTGCGCGAGGGCGAGGACTGCATCAGCCCCTCCCGGCACGCCGAGTTCGCCGACGTCGACAGCCTGCTCGACTGGGTGGAGCTGCTGGCCGCCGAGACCGGGCTGCCCGTCGGCATCAAGTCGGCGGTCGGCGACATGGCGTTCTGGGACGAGCTGACGCGCCTCATGGCCGACACGGGCCGCGGGGTCGACTTCGTCACCGTCGACGGCGGCGAGGGAGGCACCGGCGCCGCGCCGCTGATCTTCACCGACACGGTGTCGCTGCCCTTCCAGCTCGGCTTCGCGCGGGTGTACAAGACCTTCGCCGCGCGCGACCTGCACGAGCAGGTGGTCTTCGTCGGCGGCGGCAAGCTCGGGCTGCCGGACAACGCCGTCCTCGCCTTCGCGCTCGGCTGCGACATGGTCAACGTCGCCCGCGAGCCGATGCTCGCGATCGGCTGCATCCAGGCGCAGAAGTGCCACACCGACACCTGCCCCACCGGCGTGGCGACGCAGAACCCGTGGCTGGCCCGCGGGCTGGACCCGGCGCTCAAGTCGGTGCGGGCGGCGAGCTACATCGCGACGCTGCGCCGCGACCTCGTCAAGGTCGCCGAGACCTGCGGCGTCGAGCACCCCGGCCTCATCGACACCGGCGCCGTGGAGATCCTCGACGGCCGGACGGCGTCCACCCCGCTCGCCGAGGTCTACGACTACCGGCCCGGCTGGGGCCTGCCGTCGGAGGCCGACCGGGCCGAGATCGTCCGGCTGATGACCGCCGAGGAACCGCAGGGCGGCAGCGCCCCGCCCTCGCCGCAGGCCGTCGAGCCGCCGGCGTCCGCTCCGGACTGAGCACTTCTGCTCAGGCGCGGACGCGGCGGTCCGAGGAGGCTGACCGGCGTCCGCCGCTCCTCGTCCGGGAGGTCAGATGTCCGTCCCGCACACCACGCCCCGCCCGGCCGACCGCGGCCCGGACGGCGGGTCCCCCGCCGCGCTGCTCGCC
>JALYMN010000453.1 GCA_030773675.1 Actinomycetota bacterium | reverse complement strand
GCCCCGCGGGGTCGCCGCCCGCCTGCCGGAGCAGCTCGTGCGCCAGCGGGGAGCTCGCCGCGACCAGCTCGCGCCCGTCGCGGACCAGCGCGTTGCCGCTCGCGTACTGCTCCCAGCACCCTCGGTTGCCGCACTCGCACCGGTGGCCGCCCGGCACCACCTGCATGTGCCCGAACTCCCCAGCCATGCCGTGCCGCCCGCGCAGCAGCGAGCCCTCGACGACGACCGCCCCGCCGATGCCGGTGCCGAGGGTGATGCAGACCAGGTGGTCCTCGCCGCGCCCGGCCCCGAAGCGGTGCTCGGCCCAGGCGGCGGCGTTCGCGTCGTTCTCCACGACGACGGGCAGGCCGAGCCGGGCGGCCATCCGCTCGCGCAGCGGCTCCCTGCGCCAGGACAGGTGCGGCGCGAACAGCACCGTCGACCGGGTGACGTCGACGAAGCCCGCCGCGCCGATCCCGACCGCCTGCACCCGGTGCCGGGCAGCCAGGTCGCGCACGACGCGGTCGATGGTGTCCTCGACCACCGACGGGGCCGAGCTGCGGTGGGGCGTCTCGGCCCGGACGGCCTCGAGCACCGAGCCCTCTGCGGTCACCACGCCGGCGGCCACCTTGGTGCCGCCGATGTCGACCCCGACGACGAGCAGGGGGTGGCGCACCCTCGAGCGGACAGGGCCGGCGGTGCGGCGCCGCTCCCGCCGGGCGGCGGCGCTGGCCGAGGCGAGCGTCACGGTCAGCCGGTGAGCAGCCGGCGCAGGAACTCCGCGCTGCTGTGGACGTCGGCGACCGGGCCCTCGCCGCGTGGCTCCTCGCTGAGCACGGTGTCCTGCTCGAGCACGTACCAGCCGTCGTACCGGCGCGCCTGCAGGTGGCCGACGATGGCCTCGACGTCGCCGGAGCCCAGCGGCCGGTACATGCCGCGCTGGACGGCCTCGGTGTAGGTCAGCCGTCCGGAGCGCACCTGCGCCGCGAGCCCGGCGTTGGCGAGCAGCTTCGCCGTCTCGGCGACCGGGTGCGCGTCGGGCTCCCCGATCAGCTCGACGCGCTCGTAGCCGAAGGCGGCGGCGCGCTCGAGACTGCGGCGCAGGGGCTCGACGCGCATCCAGGTGTGGGTGGACAGGTGCATGCCGCTCCTCTCGTCCCGCTGCGGGACAGCCCCTCGTCGGGGGCCGGGCGGCCTCGGAGGCAGCCGCCGGGGCCGGGACGGCTGCGCGCGATCGTACGGGGGCTGCGGGCGGCGGCCGGGGGACGCGCTCGCGACGAGGTGCCGGTCACGTGATCAAGCACACCCGCCCTGTCGCTGGAACTGGGTCTCTCACCTGCCGACCATGGAGGGCGACGACACAACACGCCGACGACGGACCAGGACTGAGGAGAACGACGTGCGCCCCTTCACCCCCCGCAAGCGCACCAGCGCTCGCACGGCGCGCCCCCGCCCGGAGCAGACTGTCCAGCAGATCCTCGCCGGGCTCGACGACGCGCACCGCCGCGAGCTCGAGACGATGCTCGAGGACATGCTCGAGCACAGCAGCCGCTAGGACGCGCAGTACCCGGAGCGCCATCCCGGTCCCCGTACTGGGTGGCGCTCCGGCGTCCGGGAGGTCAGCGCGGGCCGGCCGCGCTGACCGGCGTCGCCCAGTCCTTCGTCCGGGCCTCGATCTGCTCCCGGTTGGCGACGCAGGACTGCCTCGCCCGTTCCTCCCAGGCGAAGACGCACACCGTCATGATCGTCTCGTCGCGGTCGCCGAAGCCGAGCCGGCCGAGGGTGCCGAAGAAGGCGTCCCAGTCGACCTCGCCCTGGCCGATGTCCAGGTGCTGGTGCACCCGGGCCGTCGACCCCGGCGGGTTGACGATGTAGCGCAGGCCGGACGAGCCACGGTGGTCGAAGGAGTCGGCCACGTGCAGGTGGGTGAGCAGGTCGCCGGCGTACTCCATGATCTCGACCATGTTGCCGCCCTGGTGGAACGTGTGCGGCGCGCAGTACAGGAACGACACCAGCGGCGAGTCGATGGCCCGGACCATGTCGACGGCCGTCTTGCCGTCCTCCACGAAGTCGTCCGGGTGCGGCTCGAGGCGCAGCTGCACCCCCTCCCGCTCGAACACCGGGAGCAGCTCCTCCATCGACCGCCAGAACTGCGCCTCGGACAGGCTCGCCGCTTCGGGGCGCCCGTTGAACTCGCTGTTCATCACCCGGCAGTCGAGCTCGACGGTCAGCTCGATCGCGCGCTTCCAGTAGCGGACGGCGGCCTGGCGCTCGTCCTCGTCCGGTCCCGACCACCGGTAGAGCGGCAAGTGGCAGGCGACCGACACCCCCGCGGCGTCGAGCGCGGCCTTGAACTGCCGCGCGCTCTCCCGGCCCGCTCGCGGGTGCAGGAAGAACGGGGTGAAGTCTTCCCGGGGCGACAGCTCGACGTGCTCGTAGCCGAGGTCGGCCACCACGCCGGGCAGCTCGAGCAGCGGGACCGAGCGCAGCATGTACGGGTCCAGGGCGAGCTTCACGGCGCTCCGTCCTGGTGTCCGTCCCGGTACAGCGCGGGCTGCTCGCCGAGGGCCACCTCGACCCGCCCGCCGGTCGCGAGCGCCCGCACGCTGGCCTCGCTCACGGCGGTCGCGGCGTAGCCGTCCCAGGCGCTGGGCCCGGAGACGGTGCCGACGGCGAGGCCGTCGACCCACTCCTGCAGCTCGTCGTGGTAGGCCTGGGTGAAGCGCACCCGCCAGTCGGCCGGGACCCCCTGGCCGCGCACGCCCGCGGCGGTCACGGTCGACCCCGTCGGGTTCTCCAGCGCGACCGTGCCCTCGGAGCCGACCACCTCGCAGCGCACGTCGTAGCCGTACTTGCAGTTAACGAACGACTCGACCTCGACGAGGACGCCGTCGGCCATCTCCATCAGCACCAGCTGCGGGTCGCGCATGTGCTGCGCCGCCCGCGGGCTGCGCTTCGCGGCGAGCACGGTGACCGCGACGATCTCGGCGCCGAGCAGCCAGCGGAAGGTGTCGAACTCGTGCACCACGGAGTCCGTCATCGACATGTCCGCGGTGAACGCCTCGGGCACCGTCGGGTTGCGGTGGATCGCGTGCACCAGCAGCGGCTCGCCGACCGCTCCGGCGTCCAGGGTGGCTTTGACCTGCCGGTAGGCCGGGTCGTAGCGGCGCATGAAGCCCACCTGCACGAGCCGGCGGCCCAGCGCCACCTCGGCGTCGAGCACCCGGCGGCAGTCCTCGCTGGTCGTGCCGAGCGGCTTCTCGCACAGCACGGGCTTGCCGGCGGCGAAGCAGGCCAGCGTCTGCTCCGGGTGCAGCGGCCCCGGGCTCGCGATCACCACCGCGTCCGTGTCGGACGAGTCGATCACCTCGAGCGCTGAGCCGTACGCCTTCGCCCCCACGCCCTGCGCCACGGCACTGGCCCGGTCGGTGTCGACGTCGAAGACGGCGCTGACCCGGGCGCCGGCAATCCGGCCGGAGAGCTTCGTGATGTGGTCAGTTCCGATGTTGCCCGTGCCGATGACGCCGATGTTGACGGTCACAGCGGTCCTCTCCGTTCGACTGGGGGAAGCGAGGGGTCAGCGCTTGAGCTCGTGCGACAGCTCGGCGAGCTCCTGGCCGCCGGCCATCTCCGCGGTCAGCTCCTCGAGCGAGACCTCGGAGCGCTGCTTGTCCAGGACGCGCCGACCGAGCTTGAGGATGATGAAGTGGTCGCCCACCATGTACGCGTGGTGCGGGTTGTGGGTGATGAAGACGACGCCGAGGCCCGCGTCGCGCGCCGCTGCGGTGTACTTGAGCACCACCCCGGACTGCTTGACGCCGAGGGCCGCCGTCGGCTCGTCGAGGATGAGCACCCGGGCGCCGAAGTACACGGCGCGGGCGATGGCGACGCACTGGCGCTGACCGCCGGACAGCGTGCCGATGGGCTGGTTGATGTCCTTGACGACGATCCCCATCTTGCGCAGCTCGGAGTCGGCGATTTCCTTCATCTCCTTGACCTTGAGCGGCGCGAGCGGGTACTTGCCGGCCCGCAGCTCTGAGCCCAGGAAGAAGTTGCGCCACACCTCCATGAGCGGCACGACGGCCAGGTCCTGGTAGACCGTCGCGATCCCCCGGTCCAGCGCCTCGCGCGGGGAGGAGAAGTGCGTGTCGACGCCGTCGACCTTCAGGCTCCCCTCGCTGTGCGGGTGCAGACCGGACATGATCTTGATGAGCGTGGACTTGCCGGCGCCGTTGTCGCCTAGCACGCAGGCCACCTCCCCGGAGCCGACGCGCAGGTCGATGCCCTCCAGGGCGCGGATGGGGCCGTAGAACTTCCCGACGCCGTCCATCTCGATGAGGGGGGTCCCGCGCTCGGCAGGGGCCGCGGCATGCTCGGCGATCGTGTCCGTCATCTCCCACTCACTTCCGGGTGTTGGCGAGCTTCTTGACGTACAGGTTGACCATGACGGCGAGCAGCAGCATCACGCCGAGGAAGGTGCGGAACCAGTTCGGGTCCCAGCCGGCGTAGACGATCCCCTGGCTGGTCAAGCCGAAGATGAAGGCGCCGATGGCCGCGCCGATCGCGGAGCCGAACCCGCCGGTGAGCAGCGTGCCGCCGACCACCGCCGCGATGATGTAGAGGAACTCGTTGCCGATGCCCTGGCCGGCCTGCACAGTGTTGAAGGCGAACAGGCCGTGCATCCCCTGGAACCAGGCGAGGAAGGCCACGGTCATGAACAGGCCGATCTTCACCTTGGCGACCGGGACACCCACGGCTCGGGCGCTCGCGGCGTTCCCGCCGACGGCGAAGATCCAGTTGCCGACCCGCGTGCGCAGCAGCGTCCACGTGGCCACCGCGACGAACAGCAGCCACCACAGCACCGTGATGCGGATCGTGACGCCGCCGATCGTGAAGGACGAGGCGAAGACGTTCTGCGCGGACGTGAAGCCGTCGATGTCGGAGACGTTCGGGCTCGCGACACTGCCGGTGACGAGCTTCGTGACACCCAGGTTGACGCCGATGAGCACGAAGAACGTGCTCAGCGTGATGAGGAAGCTCGGGATGCCGGTGCGCACGACGAGCCAGCCGTTGACGAACCCGATCGCGAGCAGGACGACCAGCGACAGCAGCGATCCGACCCACATGTTCGCGCTCAGCTGGAAGCTGAGCATCGAGGCCGTGAGCGAGGCCGTGGTGACCGAGACGCCGGCCGACAGGTCGAACTCGCCACCGATCATCAGCAGGGCCACACCCACGGCGACGATGCCGAGCGTGGAGCTCTGGTAGAGCACGTTCGACAGCGAACCGAGCTCGCGCAGCGGCGGTGCCATGACGAGGAAGAACACGAAGATGGCGATCGCTGCGATGAACGCACCGATCTCCGGCCGGGCGAGCGCGCTCTGCAGCGGACTGGCCGTGACCCGCCCGGCGGGCGGAGAGGCGGCCGGCGGTCTGCTCGTGACGACTGAGCTCATCGAGGACTCCGGAGGAAGGAGTGCCCGGGGGGAGTGCGTCTCCCCCCGGGCGGCGGGTGTCAGCGAGTGTTCTTCTTGGCGTACTCAAGGATGGGGCCGATGTTGCTGCTGTCGACGAAGGACGGCCCGGTCAACACCGGCTGACCGCCGCCGATGTCGTTCGCGTTGGTGAGGTTGAGCCAGAGGCTGTCCACCGCCAGGTAGCCCTGGACGAAGGGCTGCTGGTCGACCGAGAACTCGATCTCGCCGTCCTGGATGGCCTGGGCGGCCTCGGCGTTGAGGTCGAAGGTGACCAGCTTGGCCGAACTGCCGGCGTCGCTCATGGACTGCAGGGCGGCCATGGCGATGGGCGCGCCCAGGGTGACGATCGAGTCGATCGTCTTGTCCTGCTGCAGCTTCGCGGTGAGTGTCGACTGGACAGCGGCGATGTCGGCGCCGTTGACCTGGATGTTCTCGGTCGTGCCTGAGGCCAGGCCCTTCTTGACGCCGGCGCAGCGCGCCTCCAGCGCCACCGACCCCTCGGCCTGGATGACGCAGAGCGCCTTCTTGGCCCCGCCCTGAGCGAGCCGCTGACCCACGGAGTTGCCGGCGAGGTCCTCGTCGGAGCCGAAGTACATGGGGACTCCCAGCTGCCGGAAGTCGCTGATGCCGGAGTTGAAGCCGACGACCGGGATCTTCGCGTCCAGCGCCGACTTGACCGCGCCGGCCAGGGCGTTGGGCGTGACGAGGGTCGTCGCGATGCCGTCCACCTTGCTGTCGACGGCGTTCTGGATGAGGCCCGCCTGCTTGTCGGCGCTCGGGTCGTTGGAGTACTTGAGCTCGATGTTGTCCTTGGCCGCTGCGGCCTCGGCGCCGGCACGGATCTTGTTCCAGAAGGTGTCGCCGGGGGTCTCGTGAGTGATCATCGCGATGGTGAAGCGCTCGTTGTTCGCGACCTGGCCAGCAGGCGCGGCGTTGTCGTTCTCCTGGTTCTGTGCGCCGCCCTGGCTGCTGCAGGCGGACAGGGCGAGGGTGAGGGCCGCGGTGAGCACGGCGAGGCGGCGGCGGGTGACAGACGGCATCGGGGTCCTCGGAGGGTGACGGAGGTGCGGGGGTTCAGGCGGACGCGGTCGCGGGCCGCGGCCCGACTCCGCAGGAGGTGAAGTACTGCCGGGTGCGCGTGGCGATCGGGAGCGGCTGGTCGGGCGGGCACGGGTACATGTCCTGCTCGACGATCGCGAAGATCACGGCGTCCAAGGCGGCGAGCGCGTCGAGCAGGGGAGGCATGTCCGGCACGCCGTGCGGCGGCTCGACCATGGCGCCTCTGCGGACGGCGTCGGCGAACGACAGGCCCTCGGCGTGGACGCGCTCCACGATCGCCGGGTCGACCTGCTTGAGGTGCACGTAGCCGACCCGCTCGGGGAACCGGCGCACGATCGCCTCGTTGTCGCCGCCGTAGTAGGACACGTGCCCGGTGTCGAGGCACAGCTGCACGTGCTCGGGGTCGGTGTCCTGCAGGAAGCGCTCGATCTGCTCCTGGGTGCCGACGTGGCTGTCGGCGTGGGAGTGGAAGTCCAGCGACAGGCCGAACTCCTCCGCCATGACCTTGCCGAGCCGGGAGTAGCCGTCGGTCAGCGCCCGCCACTGCTCGGGCTCCAGCCGGCTGGCCTCGAGGACGTCGCCGCCGTGCATGTCGGTGTACTGCTCGGGCAGCGCGATCACGTGCTCGGCGCCGAGGGCGGTGAGCAGCCGCGCTTCGGTGCGGTAGTCCTCCAGCGCGGTCTCGAACGCCTGCTCGCCACGGTGCAGGCCGGCGAACACCGCGCCGCCGGTCAGCGTCAGACCGCGCGCGCCGAGCTCGTCGCGCAGCCGCTCGGGGTCGGTCGGCAGGTAGCCGTACGGGCCGAGCTCGATGAGCTCGTAGCCGGCCTCGGCGACCTCGTCGAGGAAGCGGTGCCACGGCACCTGGTGCGGGTCGTCGGGGAACCAGACGCCCCAGGAGTCGGGGGCGGTACCGAGGCGGAGCTTCGAGGGTGTGGTCACAGCGGTCCTCTCAGGCGTTCGGGAAGGCGTAACTGGCACCGCTCGGCGCCGCCATGTGCGGCCAGCGGGAGGTGATGACCTTGGCCCGGGTGTAGAAGGACACGCCCTCCGGCCCGTGGACGTGCTTGTCGCCGAACAGCGAGTCCTTCCAGCCGCCGAAGGAGTAGTAGGCCATCGGGACCGGGATCGGCACGTTGATGCCGATCATCCCGACGTCCACCCCCCGCGTGAAGGTGCGGGCCGCCTCGCCGCTCGAGGTGAAGATCGCCGTGCCGTTGCCGTACGGGTTGCTGTTGATGAGCCGGATCCCCTCGTCCACCGAGGGGATCCGCAGCACCGACAGCACCGGGCCGAAGATCTCCTCCTGGTAGGCCTGCATGGCGGGGGTGACCTGATCCAGCACGGTGGGGCCGACGAAGAAGCCCTCCTCGTGCCCGGGCACGACCAGGCCGCGGCCGTCGACGGTGACCCGCGCGCCCTGCTGCTCACCGGAGGTGATGAGGCTGACGATGCGCTTCTTGGCGGCCGACGTGATGACGGGGCCCATCTCGCTGTCGGGCTCGCGGCCCGGACCGACCCGGACCGCGCTGGCCTTGGCGTTGACCACCTGGAGCAGCTCGTCGCCGACCCCGCCGACGGCGACCGCGGCGGAGATCGCCATGCAGCGCTCGCCGGCGGAGCCGAAGGCGGCGGCGACGAGGTGATCCGCAGCGAAGTCGAGGTTCGCGTCGGGCAGCACGATCGCGTGGTTCTTCGCCCCGCCGAGCGCCTGCACGCGCTTGCCGTTGGCCGTGCCGCGGCCGTGGATGTACTTCGCGATCGGCGTGGAGCCCACGAACGACACCGCGGCGACCGCGCGGTTGTCGAGCAGCGCGTCGACGGCCTCCTTGTCGCCGTTGACGACGTTGAACACGCCGTCCGGCAGCCCGGCCTCGGCGTACAGCTCGGCGACGAGCTGGGAGACGCCCGGGTCGCGCTCGCTCGGCTTGAGCACGAAGGTGTTGCCGCAGGCGATCGCGACGGGGTGCATCCACATCGGGACCATGATCGGGAAGTTGAAGGGTGTGATGCCCGCGACGACGCCGAGCGGCGAGCGGAAGCTGAAGACGTCGACCCCGGTCGAGGCCTGGTCGGAGTACTCGCCCTTGAGCAGGGTCGGGATGCCGCAGGCGAACTCCACGACCTCGAGCCCGCGCTGCACCTCGCCGCGGGCGTCAGAGAGCACCTTGCCGTGCTCCGCGGAGATCATCTCGGCGAGCTCGTCCATGTGCTTCACGACCAGCTCGCGGAAGGCGAACATGACCTTGGTCCGGGCGGACAGCGACGACTGGCTCCAGGTCTCGAACGCGGTCGCGGCGGTCGCCACGGCGTCGTCGACGTCGGCCTTGCTCGCGAGCAGGACCTCGGCCTGCTGCCGGCCGGTCGCCGGGTCGTAGACGGCGCTCGTCCGAGCCGACGTGCCCGCCGACGGCTTGCCGCCGACCCAGTGCTGGATCGTCCTCATGTGTGGGGTCCTCCCGTGTCGTCGGTCAGGTGGTCGGTGGGTCGGGCGGTCATCGGGGAGTCACAGGAACAGCCGCTGCCGCGACTTGGCCTGCAGGTACGCCGCGTGCGCGTGCCGGGTGCTCTCGATCTCGGCGACCTCCGAGACCGGCACGTCCCACCACGACTCGCTGCTCGGCGCCGGGACGAGCGGGTCGGTCTCGACGTGGACCATCACCGGCCCGGTCTCGACCTTGGCCTGCTGCAGGGCCTTGCGGAACTCGTCGATCGTCGAGGCGCGGAGCACGCGCACGCCGAGGCTCTCGGCGTTCGCCGCGAGGTCGACCGGCAGCACGTCGCCGTCCAGCCGCCGGCTCTGCTCGTCGCGGTAGCGGTAGCGGGTGCCGAAGCGCTGCGAGCCGAGCGTCTCGGAGAGCTCGCCGATGGAGGCGAAGCCGTGGTTCTGCACCAGGACCACGATGATCTTCAGGTGCTCCTGGACGGCGGTGACGAGCTCCTGGGCCATCATCAGGTAGGAGCCGTCGCCGCACATGACGTAGACGTCGCGGTCCGGGCAGGCCATCCGGACGCCGAGGCCGCCGGCGATCTCGTAGCCCATGCACGAGAAGCCGTACTCGACGTGGTAGCCCTTCGGATCGCGGGTGCGCCAGAGCTTGTGCAGGTCGCCCGGCATGGAGCCGGCGGCGCAGACGACGACGTCGCGCGGTCCGGACACCTCGTTGACCACGCCGATGACCTCCGACTGCGCGGGCAGCGGGCCGTGCCCGAGGTCGTGGGCGCGCTGGACGGTCGCGTCCCACTCCCGCTGCAGCCGCGCGCTCTGCTCCCGGTACGCCGGGTCGACGCTCCAGCCGGACAGGCGCTGCAACAGCGCGGTGAGCGTCTCGCGGGCGTCGCCGAGCACCGCCGTCCCGGCGTGCTTGACCGCGTCGAGGGAGGTCACGTTGATGTTGACGAACCGGACGTCGGGCGCACCGAACGCCGTGCGGGAGGCGGTGGTGAAGTCGGACCACCGGGTGCCGATTCCGATCACGACGTCGGCCTCGCGGGCGACGGCGTTGGCGGCGGTCGTGCCGGTGCTGCCGACGGCGCCGAGCGCGAGCGGCGCGTCGTAGGGCATCGAGCCCTTGCCGGCCTGGGTCTCCGCCACCGGGATGCCGGTCTGCTCGGCGAAGGCCCGCAGCGCATCGGTGGCGCCGGAGTAGATGACGCCGCCGCCGGCCACGATCAGCGGGCGCTGCGCCGAGCGGACCACCTCGACGGCCCGGTCGAGCGCGGCCGGCTCCGGCACCGGCCGGGCCACGTGCCAGACCCGCCGGGCGAACAGCTCCTCGGGCCAGTCGTGCGCCTGCGCCTGCACGTCCTGCGGCAGGGCGACGGTCACCGCGCCGGTCTGCGCCAGGTCGGTGAGCGCCCGCATCGCGCCCGTCAGGGCGGCGGGCAGCTGCTCCGGGCGCCAGACCCGGTCGAAGAACACCGACACGGGGCGGAAGGCGTCGTTGACCGAGACGTCGTAGCCCTGAGGGTCCTCCAGCTCCTGCAGCACTGGGCTCGACACCCGCGTCGCGAAGATGTCGCTGGGCAGCAGCAGGACGGGCAGCCGGTTGACCGTCGCGAGCGCTGCGCCGGTCAGCATGTTCGTCGAGCCGGGACCGACCGACGCCGTGCACGCCAGCGTCGACAGCCGGTCCTTCATCCGGGCGTAGGCGACGGCCGCGTGCACCATGCCCTGCTCGTTGCGGGCCTGGTGGTAGGGCAGCGCGGCCGGGTCGCGCAGCTCCGACTCGAGCAGCGCCTGCCCGACGCCCGCGACGTTGCCGTGGCCGAAGATGCCGAAGCACCCGGCGACCAGGCGCTGCTCGACGCCGTCGCGCTCGCTGAACTGCACGGACAGGAAGCGCACGACCGCCTGCGCGACCGTGAGCCGGACGGTGCCGCTCATGCGGGTCCTTCCTGGGACAGCGGGAGGCGCGGGTCGACGTCCTGGTCCTGCCAGGTCGCGCGGATCCAGGCGTGCGCGGGGTCGTCGCAGAAGCGCCAGACCCGCTCGCCGGGCCCGGCCATGACGTTGAGGTAGTAGAGGTCGTAGCCCGGCGCCGCCATGGACGGCCCGTGGTAGCCGAAGGGGATGAGGACCACGTCGCCGGTGCTCACCTCGGCGCAGACGTCGATCTGCCGGTCCGGTCCGGAGCTGTAGACCCGCTGGTACGCCGGGCCGCCGCGGGCGACCTCGAAGTAGTAGATCTCCTCGAGCTGCGACTCGCCGTCGCGGTCCTCGTCGTGCTTGTGCGGCGGGTACGACGACCAGTTGCCGCCCGGGGTGAGCACCTCGACGGCGATGAGGCTGTCGGCCTCGAACGCCTCGGGCGAGCAGAAGTTGTGCACCTGGCGGCTGGCCCGGCCGGCCCCGCGCAGCTCGACCGGGACGTCGGCGGCCGCGCCGTACCGGGCGGGCAGGCGGCGCGCGGCCCGCGCGGCGGGGAGTGCGAACCGGCCGCCCCGCGCGGAGGAGACCCGCAGCTGCGCGTCGCGCGGCGCGTAGGCGAAGTCGGTGACGCCGCCGAACACGTCCGCGCGTCCGGCGAGGTCGAACCGCTCGCCGTCCACCTCGACCGTGCAGCCGCCGGACAGCGGGAGCACGAGCACCTCGTCGTCCCGGGTGGACACGGTGACCGACCCGCCGGCGGCGAGCTCGACGACGCGCAGGCCGCTGTGGGCCCAGCCCGCGCTCTCCGGCGTGACCACGAGGACGGACTCGCCCTGGCCCGCGGAGCCGGCGCGCAGCAGCCGGTCCGGCGCGCCCGTGACGGTCACAGCAGGCCCACCGCGGTGTCGACCGCCGCGGCGACGTCGTCGTCCGGGGGGAACAGCAGCGAGCGGCCGATGACGAGGCCCTGCACGGTCGGCAGCGCGAGCGCCTTGCTCCAGCCGGCGTACGCGGCGTCCTGGTCAGTGCCGACCTCGCCGCCGAGGATGAGCGCGGGCAGGGTGCTGGCCGCGCAGACCCGCTCCATCTCCTCGACCACCGGCAGCTTGAGCCAGGTGTGGGCCGAGGTGGTGCCGAGACCGGACGCGATGCTCACGGCGAGGACCATGGCGTCGGCGGTGAGCTCGTTCTTCACCGCGCCGTCGACGCGGGACGAGACGAACGGCTCGACCATGGCCATCAGGCCGTGCGCGGCGAGGCTGCTCACCGCGTGCGCGCTCGCCTCGAGCGTCGCGACGGTGGCCGGGTCGGCCCGGTCGATGCGGGTGAGCATCTTGCCGCCCTGGTAGCCCGCGGCGGCGATCGACGCGGCGTCCATGGCGGTGAAGCGGTCGTCCATCTCGAACGCCGAGCCGGCGAGTCCGCCGCGGTTCATGGACCCGACGACGACCTTGCCCTCCAGCGCCCCGAGCAGCAGCAGGTCGTCGAGGACGTCGGCGGTGCCGAGGACGCCGTTGACGCCCGGCCGGGCGAGCGCGACGCAGAGCCGGTCCAGCAGCTCGGTGCGGTCGGCCATCGCCATCGCCCGCGGGCCGGCCCGCAGCGCGCCGCGGGCGGGGTGGTCGGCCGCGATCATCATGAGCCGGCCGTGCTCGCCGAGCAGCGCGTCGGGCTGCCGGCGGGCCGCCGCCGCCTGCGCGACCTCGCCGGGGCGCAGGGTGCGGGTCTCGACGAGCCGGGCGAGGTCGACGTCACGCATGGACGGACTCCTCGATCTTGGCCTCGACCTCGGCGGCCGTCGGCATGGCGTCGGAGCAGGACAGCCGGGAGGCGACTATCGCGCCGGCGGCGTTGCAGAACGTCATCGTGCGGTGCAGGTCCCACCCGGACAGCAGGCCGTGGCACAGCGCCCCGCCGAACGCGTCGCCGGCGCCGAGCCCATTGACCACCTCCACGGGGACGGGCGGTACCTCCGCCTCCTCGCGACCGTCGGACGCGAGCACGCCGGCCGGTCCCTGCTTGACCACCGCGAGGTCCACGCCGGCCCGGTGCAGCGCGGTGGCGGCACCTCGCGGGTCGCGGGTGCCGACCGCGGTGTGGCACTCGTCGAGGTTGCCGACGGCGACGGTGACGTGGGGCAGGGCCTCCTGCACCCACCGGCGCGCCTCGTCTCGGGAGGACCAGAACACCGGCCGGTAGTCGAGGTCGAGCACGGTGATGCCGCGCCGCCCGCGCACCCGCAGGGCGTGCAGCGTCGCCTCGCGGCTCGGCTCCTGCGACAGCCCGGTGACGGTCACCCAGAAGACGCCGGCGGAGCGGACGGCGTCCTCGTCGATCTCCTCCGGGCGGATCTCGAGGTCGGGCGCCTTGGGCAGCCGGTAGAAGTAGAGCGGGAAGTCGTCCGGCGGGAAGATCTCGCAGAACGTCACCGGGGTCGGCAGGCCGGGGACTGCGGTGACGTAGCGGTCGTCGACGCCGAAGCCGCGCAGCGCGTCGTGCAGGAAGTCGCCGAACGGGTCCAGCCCCGTGCGGGTGATCACGGCGCTGCGCCGCCCGTAGCGCGCCGCGGCGACCGCGACGTTGGTCGCGCTGCCGCCGAGGTACTTGGCGAACGTCTCGACGTGGCGCAGTCCGACGCCCACCTGGAGCGGATAGACGTCGACACCGATGCGACCCATCGTCAGCACCTCGAGCGCCTCCAGCGCTGTCATGCCGTCGGCTCCGGTCGGCTGCTGCACGCGGTCCACCTCCTGTCGACCCGCCCTGTCGTGACCTCGGCGACACTGCTACGGTGATCGCCGTCACGTCAAGGGTTTGTCCTGACAAACTCTCGGTGGGGGGGATCTGTGGCCGCACCGAACAGGGACGTTGTCGTCCTGCCGCGCCTGCGGGTCGACCGGTTCAGCCCGGTGCCGCTCTACTACCAGGTCTCCTCCCACCTGCAGCAGCTCATCGAGGACGGCACGCTCCCGGTGGGCAGCCGGCTGGAGAACGAGATCGACCTCGCCGACCAGCTGGGGGTGTCGCGGCCGACCATGCGCCGGGCGATCTCCTACCTCGTCGAGCAGGGGCTGCTCGTGCGCAAGCGCGGGGTCGGGACGCAGGTGGTGCGGCCCAAGGTGCGCCGTCCGATCGAGCTGTCCAGCCTGTACGACGACCTGCGCAAGAGCGGCCGGGAGCCGCGCACCGAGGTCCTGTCGCTGGAGGTCCGCCCTGCCACCGGCAGCCTCGCGGCCACGATGGGCCTCGCCGAGGGCACCGAGGTCACCCACCTCGACCGGCTGCGGTATGCGGGCGACGAGCCGCTCGCCCTCATGCACAACGTCATCCCGCTCGCCGTGCTGCGGCTGCGCTCCGAGGACCTCGTCGGGCACGGCCTCTACGAGCTGCTGCGGGGCGCGGGCGCGGAGCCGCGGATGGCTCAGGAGGTGATCGGCGCCCGGGCGGCGACCGCGGCGGAGGCGCGCACGCTCGCCGAGACCCGCGGCGCGCCGCTGCTGACGATGACCCGCACCGCGTGGGACGGCGCCGGCCGGGTGGTGGAGTACGGCGCGCACGTCTACCGGGCGAGCCGCTACTCCTTCGAGCTCAGCGTGCACGTCGACTGACCGCCGGGCCGGACGCGTGCCCGAGCTGGGCCCCGGGCAGTGGGCCGCGGTCGTCGTCGCCCTGCTGCTCGTCGGGGGCTCGAAGACGAGCTTCTCCGGGCTGGGCGTCGTCGCGGTAGCGCTGTTCGCGCTGGCCCTGCCGGCGAGGGAGTCCACCGGCGCGCTGCTCCCGCTCCTGCTGGTGGGTGACCTGACGGCGGTGGCCTACTACCGCCGGCACGCCGACTGGGCGCACCTGGTGCGGCTGCTGCCCTGGGTCGCCCTCGGGGTGGCCGGCGGCGCGGTGCTGGTCGGGCGGATGGACGACGCCGCGATGCGGCGGATCATCGGCGCCTGCCTGCTCGTCGTGCTCGCGGCGGGAGCCCTGCGCGGGCGCCTCGAGCGGGCCCTGGTCGGCTCCACCCCGGACGGCGCCCCGCAGCCCGGCGCGGCCGCGCGCGCCCGGGGGCTGGCCCGGCTCGTGGGGGTCCTGGCCGGCGTCCTCACCATGGTCGCCAACGCGGCCGGGCCGCTCCTGTCGCTCTACCTGCTCGCCGCGGGCCTGCCGGTGCTGGCCTTCCTCGGCACCAGCGCCTGGCTGTTCCTCGTGGTCAACGTGCTCAAGGTCCCGTTCAGCGCCGGGCTCGGGCTGCTCCCGCCGTCCACGCTGGTGCTGGCGGCCGTCACGGCCCCGCTCGTGCTCGTCGGCGCGGTGCTGGGTCGGGCGCTGGTGCGGCGCGTGGACCAGTCCGTCTTCGAACGGGTCACGGTCGGGCTCACGGTGGTGGCCGCCGTCCGCCTCTTGCTCTGACCCCCTCCCCGCCCACCGGCCTGCGCCAGAATCGGGATGTGACAGAGACACCCCCGGAGCGCTACCGGCGCCTGGCCGCCGACCTCACCGCCACGCTCGCCGCCGTCCCGGCCGACCGCTGGGACGACCCCTCGCCCTGCCCGGACTGGACGGCGCGCGGCCTCGTGCGCCACCTCGTCGAGACACCGGGGATGATCTTCGGGATGGCCGGCCGCACGCTCGAGCCGGGACCGTCCGTCGACGAGGACCCGGTCGCGGCGTACGTCGCAGTCCGCGACCAGGTGCAGGCCGCGCTCGACGACCCGGAGGTGGCCGGGCTGGCGTTCGACGGCTTCTTCGGGCGGACGACGCTCGGTGAGGCGGTCGACCGGTTCCTGTCCTTCGACACTGCCGTGCACCGCTGCGACGTCGGGCGCGCGACCGGCGTGGACGTGCGGCTCGACCCCGCCGACGTCGAGGACCTGTGGACGAGGGCCGAGGCGTTCGGCCCCGCCCTGCGTGCCGAGGGCGTGTGCGGCCCGGCGGTGGTGCCACCGGCGGACGCGGACCCGCAGACCCGGCTGCTCGCGCACCTGGGGCGACGCGGCTGACGTCGGGCGGGCACGTCCCGTCGCGTCAGGCGCTCGCGCCGTCGGACGGGCCGAGCTCGGGCGGGTAGGGGACACCGACCGCGTCCCACCAGGGCCGGAACGGCAGGAAGACGGCGCCCAGGTGCGCAAGGGAGCTCTCGCCCTGCGCCGCAGCCGCGGCGAGCCGCTCGTCAGGCACGCCGAACAGCTCCGCGACCGCGTGCCACGAGCGCGGGCCGTCGACAAGGCCGTGCGGGGCGACGTCCAACCCCGGGCAGGCCGGCAGCCAGGTGCACGTCGGCGCGTAGTCACCGCCCACCTCGCCGTCGGGCGCCAGGTAGACGTGATGGACCCGGCACACCTGCTGGACCCGGCACACCTGCCGGCCCCGGCCGTCGAGGACCAGGTGCTCCGCGCCGTACTCGTCGTGGTCGAGCGCCAGGAGCGCGACGGTCATGCCGCCCGCTGCGTGCGCCGCCGCCACGACGGCACCGACGAGGCGCTCGTCGCCGCCGACCAGCGCG
>JALYMN010000452.1 GCA_030773675.1 Actinomycetota bacterium | reverse complement strand
CCTCCAGCACGTCTGCCGGCGGGGCCTCGCCGTCCGGCTGCACCTCCCGCTCCCTCCGTCTGCAGTGTGCTTCCCGGCGTTGCGCCGGTCTGGTGCCCGCCCCCGGGGGCAGAGCATGCTGCCCCCCGTGGCCGAGCGCTGGGGTGGTGCGACGGGGCGTCCCGCGTGACCGCGCTCGCGACGATGCTGGGCATCGTGCTCGGCCCGTTCGTTGTCACCTGGTTGGTCCTGCGCCTGCTCAGGGCGCTGAGCAGGCGGGCGGGGGGGGCCGCAGCGGGCGAGGCCGCTCGCCGCCCGGTGGGTCAGGAGCCGCCGCTCCGGCTCCGCGCGCCCGGGCAGAGCGGCCGGGTGGAGCGGTTGCGGCACGACCTGAGTCAGCTGGAGCGCGAGTACCGGCGCGTCCTCGCGGCGGAGCCGCCCGACCCGTCCCGGCTGTGCTCACTCGGGCTGCAGTACGACGCGACGCTGGCCGCCGTCTGCGTCGAGCTCGGCCTGCCCGCGCCGGGGCCGCCGCCGCTGGACGGTGTCGTCCGCCTGGAGGTGGAGGCGGCCCTGGCCCAGCGCGGCCTGTGCTGGTGAGGGGGCGTGAGGGCGGCGCCGGCGGGGGAACAGCGCCGGCGGGTCAGCAGGACTCCCTCTCGGGATCCGCCTAGTGTGACCTGGGCGACGTTGCCGGCCGCCTCGCCGCCGGCGCCACACCGGGGCCGCCGCCGGCGTCCCGTCCCTGCCTCGGATCGTCCGGCACGTTCCTGCCGGGAGGGGAGCACCACGCCATGGCCACCGTGACGTACGACGAAGCCACCCGGATCTATCCGGGGGCGACGAGGCCCTCGGTCGACAAGCTGAACCTCGACATCGGCGACGGCGAGTTCCTCGTCCTCGTCGGCCCGTCGGGGTGCGGCAAGTCCACGTCGCTGCGCATGCTGGCCGGTCTTGAGGACGTCAACGGCGGTGCCATCCGTATCGGCGACCGCGACGTGACCCACCTGGCGCCAAAGGACCGCGACATCGCGATGGTGTTCCAGAACTACGCGCTGTACCCGCACATGAGCGTCGCCGACAACATGGGCTTCGCCCTGAAGATCGCTGGCGAGGACAAGGCCAAGATCCGCGAACGGGTGCTCGAGGCCGCCAAGATCCTCGACCTCGAGCAGTACCTCGACCGCAAGCCCAAGGCGCTGTCCGGCGGGCAGCGACAGCGGGTCGCGATGGGCCGCGCGATCGTCCGCGAGCCTCAGGTGTTCCTCATGGACGAGCCGCTGTCCAACCTCGACGCGAAGCTGCGGGTGCAGACGCGCGCGCAGATCGCCTCGTTGCAGCGTCGGCTCGGCGTCACGACGGTCTACGTCACCCACGACCAGGTCGAGGCGATGACGATGGGCGACCGGGTCGCCGTGCTCAAGGACGGGCTGCTGCAGCAGGTCGACACGCCGCGGCGCATGTACGACCACCCGAACAACGTCTTCGTGGCCGGGTTCATTGGCTCGCCGGCGATGAACCTGCTCGACGTCGCGGTCGAGAACGACTGCCTGGTGTTCGGCAGTTCGAACGTGCCCGTCCCGCGCGACGCGGTGGCCGGGTCCGGTCCGGCGCAGGACAGCGTCGGACGGCGCATTACCGTCGGTGTGCGCCCCGAGGACATGCGCCTCGTGAGCGGGGGCGAGGGCATCACCACCGTCGTCAACATGGTGGAGGAGCTCGGCGCGGACGCCTACCTCTACGGCACGGCGCGGGTGAACGACGAGGAGCACGACATCATCGCCCGCGTCGACGGCCGCCGGCCGCCGATGAAGGGCGACGTCGTCCACCTCGCCCCCGAGCCGCACCACCTGCACCTGTTCTCCACCGAAACCGGCCAGCGCCTCGGCGACTAGCGCAGCACCGACTCACCAGCCCGGCGGCGCCAGCACCTGCACGGTGAGGGCGTCGCCGAGCACGGCCGCCCGAGCGCCGGCGAGCCCCGCAGTGAGGGGCAGCCGCGGGCGGGACGCGGTCACGCCGCTCCCCCCGGCCCCGTCCGGCGGTAGACCCGCCCCTCCCACGGCGCGAGGACGAGCGGCTCGGCGTCCGTGCCCGGGGCCCCGACCCGGCCGACGAGCACCTCGCACGCCGCCCAGGCGGCGGCACCGGGCACGGGCGCGGGTGCCGTGGTACCGCTGACGTTGCCGAGCACGAGCAGCTCGACGTCTCCCAGGCGGCGGGTGAAGGCGTAGACGCGCGGGTCGTCCGGCAGCAGCATCGTGAAGTCGCCCTCGACGACCACCGGCTCCTCGTGGCGCAGCCGCACCAGCCGCCGGTAGTGCGCGAGCACCGAGTCCGGGTCGTCGCGCTGAGCGGCGACGTTGACCTGCGTGTGGTCCGGGTTGACGGCGATCCAGGGCGTGCCCGTGGTGAAGCCCGCGGACGGCGTCGCGTCCCACTGCATCGGGGTACGCGCGTTGTCGCGGCTCTGCGCGCGCAGCGCGGCGAGCACGTCCTCCTCGCGCGCCAGCCCTGCGCCGACCGTGTGCGCGTGGTGGTTGAGCGACTCGATGTCGCGGAAGTCGTCGATCGAGGCGAACGGCGCGTTTGCCATCCCGATCTCCTCGCCCTGGTAGACGTACGGCGTCCCGCGGTGCAGGTGGAGCACAGTCGCCAGCATCTTCGCCGACTCCACCCGGTGGTCCCCGTCGTCCCCGAAGCGGGAGACGACGCGCGGCTGGTCGTGGTTCTGCCAGTACAGGCTGTTCCAGCCCACGTCGGCCAGGCCCGCCTGCCAGCGCCCCAGGCAGGCCTTGAGGTCGCGCAGGTCCAGCCCGCGGACGTCCCACTTGTCGACGCCGACGTCGAGCCGGACGTGCTCGAACTGGAACACCATGTCGACCTCGCCGCGGGCGGGGTCGGTGAACAGCCGCGCGTCGTCCACGGTCACGCCCGGCATCTCGCCCACGGTGAGCGGCGCCGGGTCGCGCCCGGCGAACACCTCGCGGTGCATCTCCTGCAGGAACTCGTGGATCCGCGGCCCGGACGCGTAGTGCTCGAAGCCGTCGGCGTACACCTCGCCGGGGCGCAGGGCGGCGTCGAGCAGCGCGGGCGGCTTGCTGATGAAGTTGATGACGTCCATGCGGAAGCCGTCGACCCCGCGGTCGAGCCACCACCGCATCATCGCGTGGACGGCCTGCCGCACCTCGGGGTTCTCCCAGTTGAGGTCCGGCTGCTTGCTCGAGAACAGGTGGAGGTAGTACTCACGGCTGTCCGGGTCGAACTCCCAGGCGGAGCCGGAGGAGTTGGCCCGCCAGTTGTTCGGCTCGGCACCCGGCGTGCCGGGCTCGGCGCCGGATCGCGGCGGGCGCCACCAGTACCAGTCCCGCCTCGAGCTGTCCCGGCCCGAGCGGGACTCGACGAACCACGGGTGCTCGTCGGAGGTGTGGTTCACGACGAGGTCCATCACCAGACGCATGCCGCGCGCGTGCACCGCGTCGAGCAGCCGGTCGAGCTCCTCCAGCGAGCCGAACACGGGATCGACGTCGGTGTAGTCGCTGATGTCGTAGCCGGCGTCGTCCTGCGGGCTCGGGTAGACGGGCGACAGCCAGACGACGTCGACGCCGAGGTCGGACAGGTGGTCCAGCCGCCCGCGCAGGCCGGCCAGGTCGCCGATGCCGTCGCCGTCGGAGTCGGCGAAGCTGCGCGGGTAGACCTGGTACACCACCGCGTCGCGCCACCAAGCGGGCGACGCCCGCTGCACCGGCTCCGAGAGCCGCTCGGCCCGGTCCGCGCGCACCCGTCCTCCTCGCCCGCCGCCTCCGGCAGGCGCCGCTCCTACTGTCTACCCGTGGCCCTCGACCCGACCGCGCTGTCCCTCGCCGTGGGCGGCTTCCTGGCCGAGCGTCACCTCGCCACGCTCACCACCCTGCGTCCGGACGGCACCCCGCACGTCGTCGCCGTCGGGTTCACCTGGGACGCCGACGCGCGGCGGGTCCGCGTCATCACCGACGGAGCCTCGAAGAAGGCGCGCAACGTGCGCGACGGCTCGCCGCGGGCGGTGGTGGCGCAGGTCGATGGCCGCCGCTGGCTGTCCCTGGAGGGCGTGCCGGAGGTCAGCGACGACCCGGAGCGGGTGGCCGAGGCGGTGCGCCGGTACGGCGAGCGCTACCGGCAGCCGCGCGACAACCCGACGCGGGTGGTCATCGAGATCGCCGTCGACCGGGTGCTCGGCAGCGTGCCGGACTGACCCAGGCGTCCTGGGTCGTCATGGGTCCACACTCGCGGGCAGGGCGTCCGCCAGCTCCTCGGCGACGTCCTCCCACGCCCGGTCGACCCGGTCCACCGCGAGCACCCGCAGCGCCGCCTCACCGCGCGCGTCGCTCTCGGCCAGGTCCACCACCGCGGTGATCCCCCAGTCGCGGTCGCCCGCGGGATCGTCGAGCACCTGACGGACCAGCCAGCGGCCGGGCCGCTCCACGACGAGCAGCAGCCGGGGGCCGCGCGCGTCCGGGCCGGTGCCGACGCTGTCGTGCTCGGCGGAGTAGGCCTGCACGCCGGCCTGCCAGGCGTCCTGCCCGAACTGCGGGTCGAGCTCCCCGAGGTCCTTCCAGCGGCGCAGGGCGAACAGCTCGACCCGGCGGAACAGGGCGTTGCGCACCAGCACCCGGAACGCGCGCGCGTTGCCGGTGACCGGCGGCGGCGGGGCGGCGACGTCCGGCTGCTCGACGACCTGGTGCTCGGGGTCGACGAGCTGCTCCCACTCGTCGAGCAGGCTCGAGTCGGTCTGCCGGACGAGCTCGCCGAGCCACGCGGTGAGGTCGGCGACCTCCTCGGTGCGCGCGTCGTCCGGCACCGTGCGACGCAGGGCCTTGTACGCGTCGGCGAGGTAGCGCAGCACGACGCCCTCGGCGCGAGCGAGGCCGTAGAACGACACGTACTCGGCGAAGGTCATCGAGCGCTCGAACAGGTCGCGGGCCACCGACTTCGGCCGCAGCTCGTAGTCGGCGACCCACGGCTGGCCCTGCCGGAACGTCTCGTACGCCGGCTCGAGCAGCTCGGCGAGCGGTCGGGGGTGGTCGACCTCCTCGAGCAGCTCCATGCGCTCCTCGTACTCGATGCCCTCGGCTTTCATCTCGGCGACCGCCTCGCCCTTGGCCTTGTGCACCTGGGCGAGCAGCACCTGCCGGGGGTCGTCGAGCGTGGCCTCGAGCACCGACAGCACGTCGAGTGCGTACGTCGGCGCCTCGCGGTCGAGCAGGCCGAGCGCGGCCAGTGCGAACGGCGACAGCGGCTGGTCCAGCGCGAAGTCGGGCGGCAGGTCGACGACCATCCGCACGGTGCCGCCCTCGGCGTCCGGGACGGCGAGCCGCTCGACGACGCCGGCGGCGAGCAGCGAGCGGTAGAGCGCGATCGCCCGGCGCACGTGCCGGCGCTGCGCGGCCGGCGGCTCGTGGTTGTCGAGCAGCAGGTGCCGAGCGTGCGCGAACGCGTCGCCCGGCCGCTGGACCAGGTTGAGCAGCATCGAGGCGGTGACCCGGAACTGCGGGTGCAGCGGCTCGGGCTGCGCGTGCAGCAGCCGCTCGTAGGTCTGCTCGGTCCAGGAGACGGCGCCCTCGGGCGGCTTCTTGCGCTCGACCCGCTTGAGCTTCTTCGGGTCGTCGCCGGCCTTGCGCACCCTGCGGGCGTTCTCGATCTCGTGCTCCGGCGCCATGACCACGACGGTGCCGGCGGTGTCGAAGCCGGCCCGGCCGGCCCGGCCCGCGATCTGGTGGAACTCCCGCGCCTTGAGGTGGCGCATCCGGGTGCCGTCGTACTTGGCGAGGCCGGTGAGCAGCACGGTGCGGATCGGCACGTTGATGCCGACGCCGAGGGTGTCGGTGCCGCACACCGCCTTGAGCAGACCGGCCTGCGCGAGCTGCTCCACGAGCCGGCGGTACTTCGGCAGCATGCCGGCGTGATGCACCCCGATGCCGCTGCGGACGAGCCGGGACAGGGTGCCGCCGAAGCCGCGGGCGAAGCGGAAGGCGCCGATGGCCTCGGCGATGCGGTCCTTCTCCTCCCGGGTGCAGAGGTTGACGCTGGTCAGCGCCTGCGCCCGCTCGACCGCGGCGGCCTGGGTGAAGTGGACGACGTACACGGGGGCGCGCTGGGTGCCCAGCAGCTCCTCGAGCGTGTCGTGCAGCGGCTCGGCCGACCAGGAGAAGTACAGCGGGACGGGGCGCTCGACTCCGGTGACCTCGACCGCCGGCCGGTCGGTGCGCCGGGTCAGGTCCTCGCACAGCCGGCGGACGTCGCCGAGGGTCGCCGACATGAGCAGGAACTGCGCCTGGGGCAGCTCGACGAGCGGCACCTGCCAGGCCCAGCCGCGCTCGGGGTCGCCGTAGAAGTGGAACTCGTCCATGACGACGAGCCCGACGTCGGCGTCCGCGCCCTGCCGCAGCGCGACGTTGGCGAGCACCTCGGCGGTGCAGCAGACGATCGGCGCGCCGGCGTTGACGCTCGCGTCGCCGGTCATCATGCCGACGTTCGCGGCGCCAAAGACCTCGACGAGGGCGAAGAACTTCTCCGACACCAGCGCCTTGAGCGGCGCGGTGTAGACGCTGCGCCTGCCCTGCGCGAGCGCGGCGAAGTGCGCGCCGGTCGCGACGAGGCTCTTGCCCGAGCCGGTCGGCGTCGACAGGACGACGTGCGCGCCGGACACGAGCTCGATGAGCGCCTCGGACTGGGCCGGGTACAGCGCCAGCCCCCGGCTCTCGGCCCAGCCGGTGAAGGCGTCGAACAGCGCGTCCTCCTCGGGCTCGGACGGGACGAGGTCGACGAGCCGGGGGCCGGCGGCTAGGACCACGGGGCGCGCTCCTCCCACGGCGTGCTCAGCACGACCGTGGTGCGGGTGGAGACCGCCGCGGCGGCGCGGATGTCCTGCAGCAGCGTCTCGAGGTCGCCGGGCGAGGCGCAGCGCACCTTGAGGACGTAGCTCTCGTCGCCCGCGACGCTGTGGCAGGCCTCGATCGCCCGCAGCGCGCGCAGCCGCTCGGGCGCGTCGTCCCGGGCGGCCGGGTCGATCGGCGTGATCGACACGAAGGCGGTGAGTGGCAGGCCGGTCGCCAGCGGGTCGAGCCGGGCGGCGTAGCCCTGGATGGCGCCGCGCTGCTCGAGCCGGCGCACCCGCTGGTGCGCGGCGCTCGTCGACAGCCCGGTCTCCCGCGCCAGGTCGGCGTAGCTGCGCCGGCCGTCCTCGGCGAGCAGCCGCAGCAGCGCGCGGTCCAGGTCGTCGAGGTCGCTCACCCCCTGATCCTGCCAGCGCGCCGCCGCAGTGCAGGGCGAGCCCGCGCTGCGCGAGGATGGCCGGGACGCCCGCACCGACCGACGAGGGAGCCCCGTGGCCTTCTGGGACCAGCTCAAGAGCAGGACGAGCGACATGCAGGACCAGCTGAAGACGAAGTCCTCGCAGTTCCGCAACAAGGACTTCGCGAACGCGACGATGGCGATGTGCGCCCTGATCGCCGCCGCGGACGGCACGGTCGACGCCTCCGAGCGCAGCAAGGTCGCCGCGCTCATCACGTCGAACGACGTCCTGAGCATCTTCCCGGCGTCGGAGCTGCGCGAGCGCTTCGACCACTACTGCGACAAGCTCACCGCGGACTACGACTTCGGCAAGGTCGAGGCCGTGCAGGCGCTGGGCAAGGTCAAGAAGAAGGAGGACCAGGCCCGCGCCGTCGTCCAGATCGGCATCATCATCGGCGGAGCGGACGGCACCTTCGACGACGCGGAGCGGGCCGCGGTCAAGCAGGCCTGCCAGGCGCTCGGGATCCCGCCGGGCGACTTCGACCTGTAGGCGCGGCACGGGCCCGCGGTGGGAGGCTGCTGCGCGTGCCCGGACAGCTCACCCTCCTCGACGCCCCGTCGCTGTGGTATCGCGCCTTCCACGGCGTCCCGGAGTCGGTCACCGCGCCGGACGGCAGTCCGGTCAACGCGGTGCGCGGCACGCTGGACCTGGTCGCCCGGGTGGTCCGCGCCACCCGCCCGGCCCGGCTCGTCGCCTGCCTCGACCTCGACTGGCGGCCTGCGTTCCGGGTCGCGGCGGTGCCGTCGTACAAGGCGCACCGCACGCTCGAGGGGGGCGCCGAGGCCGAGCCGCCGAGCCTCGCGCCGCAGGTCGAGGTGCTGCTCGAGGTGCTCGACGCGCTCGGCCTAGCGACCGCCGGCGTCGACGGCTACGAGGCCGACGACGTGCTCGGCACGCTCGTCACCCGGGAGACCGGGCCCGTCGACGTGGTCACCGGCGACCGCGACATGTTCCAGCTCGTCCGTGAGGAGGGGCCGGTGCGGGTGCTCTACACGGTGGAGAAGCTCGCCCCCTACACGCCGGCGACCGTCGCGGCGAAGTACGGCATCCCCGGCACCGCGTACGCCGACTACGCGGTGCTGCGCGGCGACCCGAGCGACGGGCTGCCGGGGGTCAAGGGCATCGGCGACAGAACGGCCGCGGCGCTGGTGAGCCGGTTCGGCAGCGTCGAGGGCATCGTGGCGGCGCTGGACAGCGGGCAGCCGGACGGCTTCCCGCCCGGAGCGCGGGCCAAGCTGGAGGCGGCGCGGGACTACCTGCGAGTCGCCCCTGCGGTCACCCGCAGCGTCCGCGACCTGCCCGTGCCGCCGCTGGACGACGCCCTGCCGCGGGCGCCGCGCGACCCGGAGCGGGTGGTCGCGCTGTCCGAGCGGTGGGGGCTGGACGGCGCGCTCAACCGGCTGCTCGCCGCCCTGGAGGTGGCGCACAGCGCCGAGTGACGCGCTCCCGCGCCCCCGGCTCTCGGCACCCTCGTGCCG
>JALYMN010000451.1 GCA_030773675.1 Actinomycetota bacterium | reverse complement strand
GGCCGGCCCTGCCCGGCCGGCCGGCCGCCGGTCAGCTGCGCGGCGGTCGCCGGTTCAGCCGCGGGACGCGGGGCGGGTGTCGACCCGGGACGTGAGGCGGGCGTCGACCTGCGTGTCGAACTGGTCGAGGAGCTGGGCGATCTCGGGGCGGCGGAGGACCTCGGTGACCCGCTCCGCGGCCTCGGCGACCGGCTCGTCCGGTTCCAGGCTGGCGTCCGGGTCGGCCTTCGGGAAGCGGCGCCGGGCGAAGGCGACCGCCGCGGTGCTGAGCCACGGCTCTGGGACAGCCCATCGGCCAGCGCGGCCGTGAGCAGCCGGAGGTCCATGTCGTCGATCGCCTCGTCCACGGCACGCCGCAGCGCGCGGGCCTCGTCCGGCAGCCGGTCGGGGCTGGCCAGCTCGCCCCGGTCGAGCGTGCGCTCGACGGTCCGGGCGAGCAGCACCACCCGCAGAACGTCGGTCGGCACCCCGCGCACCGCACCGAACAGGGCCGTGTACTTGCGGACAGGGAACAGCAGCAGCCGTGTCGACACCTTGCGGAGGCGCCGGCGCAGGCCCGAGGCCTCCCCCTCGCGCTCGCCTCAGAACGGCTGCAGCAGCTCGGACGGGTGGTTGCGGCCGTGCGCCCGCAGCGTCCGGACCACCGCGACCCGGGTGGCCCGCTGGCGGACCACGTCGTCGAGCAGCGGCACGGGCACGAAGCGGGCGCCGCGGCCGCGATGCCGCAACCGCCCACTGGGACAGGAGGAAGGGCTCGGTCATGAGCCCCGCCCTACCCACCCCGGAGGCGCTGTGCCTCGCACGGACGAGGCGCAGCGGGGTGCGAGCAGAGCCCGCGCGGGCGGGCGCAGCTGTCAGCGGGCCGGCGCGAGCCTCGCGATCTCCGCACGCGCGACAGGAGCGTGACGCAGGGAGAAGTGCCGGTTGATCTGGAGCGCGGTCGTCAGGCTGGTGCGCGCGGCGTCCCGGTCGCCCAGCGCGGACTGGATCATGCCGAGGTGGAAGTGCAGCAGCGCACTGCGGGTGCCGAGCCGCAGCGCCCGCCGCGCCAGAGGCAGCGCCTCGGCGCTGCGCCCGTTGACGTGCAGAGCCCAGGCGAGGGCGTCGTCGGTGAACACGCTCTGCCGACGCCGGTGCTCGGCGGTGGCGGCGGTCAGCGCCTCCCGCGGCTGACCGTGGTCGGCGGCGAACAGCGCGGCCTCGAGGTCGGCCGACCCCCCGTTGGCCGCGATCAGCTGGGAGGTCGCCGAGACGACGGCGTACTGCTGCTCGGCCTCCTCCTGGCGGCCCAGTGACGCGAGCAGGTCCCCCAGGTCGGCGGCGTACCCGGGCGCGGGCTGGGCGTCGACGACCCGTCGGAGCGTCGTCACCGCGGTCTCAGCGTCCCCGCGAGCCGCTGCCACACGCGCGGTCCCGGCGAGCGACGGGAGGTGTCCGGGGTCGTGCCGCAGTCCCTGCTCGTAGCGGGCTTCGGCTGCGTCCAGGTCCCCGGTCGAGAACGCGAGGTCTCCCAGCTGCTGCAGGACGAACACCCTGTCGGGGGTGCTCGCCGAGCTGGCCAGAGCCTGCTCCATCGCCTGGCGGGCGCCCGCGACGTCGCCGTGCAGCTCGCGCAGGTAGGACACTCGCGCCAGGGCCGGGACGCCGGGGGACAGGTTCGCCATCCGCTGGAGCGCGGCCGCGGCCTCGTCGTACTGCCCCTGCTCGACGAGTCCGTCGAACAGGGCGCCGTGGGCCGGAGCGTCGTAGGGGTCCGCACGGACCGCCTCCCGCGCCAGCGACACCGCGCGGCCGAAGTCGTGCCGGGCGGCGGCCAGGGCGGACAGGCCCGCCAGCGCGTCCGCGTTCTCGGCGGGCCGCGCGCGCAGCGAGCGGCGGAAGGCCTCCTCGGCCGCCGGGTAGTGCCGGGAGTCGCCGGTGCCCCGGGCCTGCTCGAGGCGGGCGGCGCCGAGCTCGGCCCACGCCTGCCAGTGCCCGGGAAGCCGCTCCACCCGCGCGTGGAGCTGGGCGACGCGGCGCCCGAGCGGGTCGTCCGTGCTGCCGGCGGGAGCCGGTCCGCCGGCCGCTCGCGGTGGGTCCGCTCCGCCGCCGAGAGCCACACCGGCGATCAGCACCAGCGCCACTGCAAGACCGAGCAGGGCGAGCGTCCGAGCGAGCACGTGGCGCACACGCCGCTGGCCGCCGCTGGCCGAACGGCCGTCCGTCCTCCCGGCGCAGGCTGCCCGGGGCGCTGCCTCAGGCGGTCCCGCTGTGGTCATGGGGCGCTACCTCCTGGCCGGCACGCAGACCGCGACGAAGCGGTCGACGGCGGCGGTCACGTCGGTGACCTCCTCACGGTCGAGGGCGTCGACGTCCAGCGCCACCCGCGCGAAGCCGACTCTCGCGACCACGTCCTCGAGGGCCGACGCGGCCTCGCCTCCGCCGCCGCGCAGCGCCCGCAACCGAGCCTGCTGCTCCCGCAGCGACTCCCGTACGGCGGACTCGTCCGCATCGCGCTCGGTCGCCCGTCGCACCCGCTCCTCCAGCGCGAGCACGGCCGGCGCGGCGTCCCGGCAGGTCCCGGACGCGAAGTCCTCGACGTCGGGCCGAGCGCTGCCGGAGCCGGTGCACGCGGCGAGGAGCAGCACGAGCAGCACGAGCGTGGGCCGGCCCGCCGGGACGACCCGTCGAGGCGGCGGTGACAGGGACACGGCGTGCTCCAGGAGGGGTGTCGGCGTGGAACATCCTCTCGCCGCTCCTGCGTGCCTGCCTACTTGTCGCTGTCGCGCATGTTGACGGCGCCGGAGTGCGGGATGCCGACGAACGGGAAGTCGCGGGTGAAGGACTTGTCGTTCGCATGCACGGCGTCGCCGAGCACGTTGGGCCGTCCGAGCAACTCGCCCTCGAGCACCTGCAGCTCGATGTCGACGACGTCGTCGGCCAGCCGCCGTCCGTTGGGGAAGCCGGCCAGGTCGTTGGCGAGGACACCGAGCCGGTCAGGCTTGGCGGACGGCTTCACCATCATGTTCAGCCGCAGCATCTCTCCCGGCCGGAACGCCTTGGGGTTGACGTCCTTGTTCAGCAGCTGCGAGTTGAGGTTGGCGTCGCCGACGGTCTTCGGGCAGCCGGGGACGGCGCAGACTCCGGTCAGGAACACCTCGACCAGGTCCGTCCTCGGCGTCTTGGGTGCCGGGATGCCGTAGACGAGGTCGAACAGCTTCGGCACCTCGGGGTCCTGCACGTACGGGAGGAACTGCCCGTCCATCGACGGTGTCGTCGAGTTGAACCGGTCCTTGTCCTTCAGCGGGATGACGACCTCGTTGACGAGCGGGTGCCCGAGACGCGAGACCTGCACCTGCCGGCCGCTGCTCCTGTCGCCGCCCTTGCCGTTCGTCGGGCTGAAGACCTGCACCTGCGGGCGCTCGGTGTCGCTCCAGATGCCGATGACCGGGTTGCGGCCGGGGTTGCCCTTGAGAGCGAAGTCGTTCTTCGGCAGCTCGAGGGCGAGCGCCTGCACGTTGTAGCCCGCGAGAGTGTCGTTGCCGTCCTCGGCGAAGTTGACGCTGGTCAGGATGGGGCTGCCGTCCTCGACGACGTCGGCGCCGTACAGCAGGTCGAAGACCCGCAGCTCCGCGAAGAACGGGTCGTCGGCCTGACCGGCGTAGCTGAAGCCGGACTTGCCCTTGATCCGGCTGATCGCGTCCTGGCGCAGCGGCTGGTAACCGTTCGGCATGGACGCCGGGCCGACGTAGGACGGCGCGACCTGCCCGTCGTCGACGAGCAGTCGCGAGTGACCACCGCGGTGCCTGACCGTGAGGTCGTAGGTCTGGAAGAAGTTGAGGTCCTTGTCGGGCAGGCTGGTGACCGGCCCCGTGTTGTAGAGGAAGGTACCGGGGTTGCGGACGTGGTCGGTGAACACCCAGGTGTAGACCTGGTCGGCCACCGCGTCGCCGTTGTTGTCAATGTTGATATCGTAGTTGGAGCCGGCCTGGAAGCGGTAGAAGTTCGGCCCGCCGTCGGGCTCCTCGAACGGGTTGAAGGTGGCGATCAGGGTGACCTTGGCGTGGTCGTCAGGACTGACGAACGCGTAGACGTCCGTGTTGTCCAGCCGTCGGTCGTCCGCGATCGCCGGCGCCTCCCGGTGGCTCGAGGCCTGGCCGACGCCCGGCGCCAGCGCGGCTCCTCCTACGGCGACGCCGACGGCAGCCACGACTGCCAGCGCCTTCCGTCTCTGCGTTGTGCTGATCACGCCGACTCCCTTCTGGTCAGCGCCCCCCCGGGGGAGGCGCTGTGGCGGTGGTCCATGAGCGCAGCCGGCGGATCGCAGTGGCAGGCGGAGGACCGAGGGCGTGAACGTAGGGAAACCGCTCAACCCCGGCCAGTCGTGCCGAGGGCCCGGGACTCCTCCCGGGAGCGCCAGCCGCAACGGGTCCGTGACCCTGCTGTGACGGGTCGTGATACCCGCTGGTCCGGTGGGAGCCGGAGTACCTGACCCTTGCGGAGAGGCTGCCGGAGCCCCGACTTCAAGACAGCAATCTGTATCGCTGCAGTAAGCCAGTGGCGGGCGTCGCGCTCGCAGCGGGCGAGCCGTTCGCGCTGCTCAGCAAACCGGACGGCCGTGTGCCGGCGGGCGGTCCGGCTGCCGTCAGCCTGCGCCGGCGAGCAGTCCGGACGACGAGTCCTTCGCCGACACCACGACCACGCCGGCGGTGAACAGGGGCAGGCGCCGGCCCCAGCGTCCGTCGCCCCGAGCGCCCAGCCGCGACGGCCGAGCCCGGCCTGAGCGCGCAGCAGCAGCCGGTCGGCGGCGGTGAGGGTGGCGGCCATGCCGAGGCCGTAGGCCAGGACGAGCAGCACGCCGAACCAGGCCTGGCCGAGGCTGGGATCTGGAGCCGCACCGCCGCTGCCTGCGGCGACGTGTGGAGCGGGCGACGAGAATCGAACTCGCGTTCTCAGCTTGGGAAGCTGATGTTCTGCCGCTGAACTACGCCCGCGCGACCCGGCCACCCTATCGCCCTGCCGACCCGCCACGCCGGCTGCTCTAGGGTCGCCGGGTGCTGCTGTCCGACCGTGACCTCAAGGCCGCGATCGCCGCCGGCCGGCTCGGGCTCGACCCGTACGACGAGGCGATGGTGCAGCCCAGCA
>JALYMN010000450.1 GCA_030773675.1 Actinomycetota bacterium | reverse complement strand
GACGAACCCGGCGAGGCGTTGCAGCTGCGGCGCGACCGCGGCGATGTGCGCCTGCAGCTCGTCCGGCCACACCCCGTCCAGGTCTTGCCCGACGACCGCGTCGACCGCCGCCACCAACGCCGCGTGCACCACAGCCGGACCGGCCGGACCCGCAGCCCCGGTAGGCCCGGCCGGACCGGCACAGACGCGGTCGGCCCAGGCGGCCGAGGCGGCCCAGGCGGCCCAGCGCACGCGGCCCGCTCCGTCGGCCCAGACGGTTCAGGGCGCCCGGCTGGCGCGGCCGGCGCGTCGAGCGGAGCGGCTGCTGTCATGCCTCGAACACAGTTCGACCACCGACAGGATCAGCAGGTCCGGTCCGCCTGTGGACGACGCCGTCGAAGCACCACCCGCGCCGCCCGCACCGTCGAGCTCGCCTACGCCTCCAGCTCGAACAGCCCCGCCGTCGCCGAGACGGCGAGCAACCGGCGCAGCCGCTGCGACGCGCCCCGCAGCACGACCGTGGCGCCGCGCTCACCCGCGCGGCGGCGGGCTTCGAGCAGGACGCCGAGCCCCGCGGCGTCGATGGACCGGCACTCCGACAGGTCGACGACCAGGCGCAGCGGCCGGGCCGCCTGTGCCTGCTCGAGCTCGTGCCGCGCTCGCGCCGCGCACCCCGCGTCGAGCGACCGGCAGGGCACGACCACGACCGCCGCGCCTGCGGCGGGAGCGGTCGGCGCGACGGTCACCCGGACACTGTGGACCCGGAGCGGGCTCAGGAAGATGACAGGTCTGTGACCGTCGCGCCCCCCGCCGACGTCGTCCCCGGACTCCTCATCCCGCCAGGTCGGTCAGCTGCCGCTCGACCCAGGCGTGCACGTCGTGCCGGCGCACGCGCCGGGCCATCGCGCCCATCGCCCGGCGCCGTGCGTCGGCCGGGGCGGTCAGGGCCTGCTCCACGACCTGCGACAGGCCCTCCACGTCAAACGGATTGCAACGGGTCGCCTCCCGCAGCTCGCTCGCGGCGCCGGTGAACTCGCTCAGCACGAGCACGCCCGAGCGGCGCAGCGCCGACTGCACGACGACGTACTCCTTGGCGACGAGATTCATGCCGTCCTCGAGCGGCGTCACGAGCATGACGTCGGCGCGCGCGTAGTAGGACGCCAGCTGCGGCTGTGGCAGCCCCCGGTACAGGTAGTGCACCGGGACGTCCTCGCCGGGCTCGGTGAACCGCCCGTTGATGCGCCCGATCACCTGCTCGACGGTGCTGCGCAGGTCGCGGTACTCCTGGACGTCGTCCCGGCTCGGCACGGCGATCTGCACGAGCACCACCTGGCTGCGCAGGTCGTCGCGCCGCTCGAGCAGCTGCTCGAAGGCGAGCAGCCGCTCGACGATGCCCTTCGTGTAGTCCAGCCGGTCGACGCCGAGCAGCACGGTCCGGCCGGCGAACTGCTCCTCCCGCGCCTGCAGCTCTCCCCGCGCCTCCTGCGACCGGGCCGTGTCGGCGTACTGGGCGGCGTCGATGGAGATCGGGGAGGCGGTCGTGGACACGGTCCGCCCACCGTCGACGGTGATGGCGCTGCCCTTCACCGCGACCTCGTCGCCGAGCAGCCGCACGGCCGACCGCGCGAAGTTCTGCCGGTAGCGCTCGACGTGGAACGACACGACGTCGGCGCCGAGCAGGCCGCGGAGGAGGTCGCGGCGCCAGGGCAGCCGGGCGTAGAGGTCCGGCGCCGGCCACGGGACGTGCAGGAAGAAGCCGGTGCGCTGCTCGGGCAGCTGCTCGCGCACCAGGGCCGGCACGAGCATGAGGTGGTAGTCGTGCACCCACAGCAGCGCCTCCGGGTGCGCGCGCAGGGCCTCCACCGTGCGCTCCGCGAAGATCTCGTTGACCTTGCGGTATGTCGTCCACCAGGACCGGTCCAGGACCGGCTTCTCCACGGAGTCGTGCAGGAGCGGCCACAGCGTCCGGTTCGCGAAGCCGTGGTAGTAGCCGACGACGTCGTCCGCGTCGAGGGCGACGCCGGTGAGGTCGATCGACAGGTTCGGCAGCCGGGAGGGCGTGCCGCTCTCGCCGCCGTCCCAGCCGACCCAGACCCCGCTGCGCCGCTCCATGACGGGCCGCAGGGCGGTGACGAGGCCCCCCGGCGACAGCTCCCACCCGTCGCTGCCGGCGTGCACCGGGAGCCGGTTGGCGACGGCGACGACGGGGCGCTCGGTCGGTGAGGTCATGGCCCTCATCGTGGCCTGCCGACCCGGTCTCAACCCCGCGGGCCCGTGAGCCGGACCCGCTGCAGGTCGAGCTCCTGGCGCAGCTCGCGCACCACCTCCGCCGGCAGCGCGTGCTCGCGGCGCAGCCGCTCCAGCGTCTCCTCCTGCACGCGGGCGACGTCGAGCCGCAGCGCGGTGAGGTCGACCGGCGGCGCGTCGATCGGGTCCGGGCCGAGGTCCGCTGTGAGCCGGGTCCGCGCCTGCTCCCACAGCTGGCGCAGCGGCGACGTCCCGCCCGGCGGGACGGCGCCCTCTGCCTCGAGCTCGTCGAGCCGGGCCAGCGCCGCCTCGGCGAGCGCGAGCCGCGCCGCGCGCTCGTGCTCGGCGTCGGACTCGTCGCCGGTCTGCCCGGTCCAGCGCAGCATCAGCGGAAGCGTCGTCCCCTGCGCGACGAGCGTCACCAGCACCACGACGATCGTGAGGAACAGCAGCAGGTCGCGGCCGGGGAACGGCTGGCCGTCCACCTCGAGCGGCAGGGCGAGCGCGGCGGCCAGGCTGATCGCCCCGCGCATGCCCGACCAGCCGATGAGCAGCCGCTCCTGCGGGCTGCTGCGGCGCTGTGGCCGGCCGACCGCCGCGCGCAGCAGGTAGACGGGGTGCGGCACGACGAACTGCCAGAGCAGCCGGACGCCGACCACCGTGAGCACCACCGCCGCCGCGTCGAGCGCGAGCTCGGCGGGCCCGAGCGGGGGTGCGTCGTCGAGCAGCCGGCGGACCTGGAGCCCGAGCAGGACGAACAGCACCGCGTTCAGCAGGAGGTCGAGCAGGGACCAGAACGCGGCGCTCTGCAGCCGGACGGAGGCGTTGCGCACCGGCCGGCTGCCGAGCAGCAGCCCGGCGACCACCACCGCCAGCACGCCGGACACGTGCACCTGCTCGGCGGCGACGTAGGCGGCGTACGGCGTGAACAGCGACAGCAGCAGGAGCAGCCCGCTGTCGGTCAGCCGGTTCCGGACCAGCAGCACGACCCCGCCCACGGCGACGCCGACGAGCAGGCCGCCGGCGACCGACAGCACGAGCCTGCCCGCCGACGCGACCCGGTCGGGCGGCCCGGTCAGCACCGCCTCGACCGCAACGGCGTACAGCACCAGGGCCGTGGCGTCGTTGATGAGGCTCTCGCCCTCGACGACGTCGACGACGAAGCGGGGAGCCCCCAGCCGCCGGAACACCCCCGTCGCCGCGACCGGGTCGGTCGGCGCGACGATCGCGCCCAGCACCAGTCCCTCCGAGAAGCCGAGCCCCGGCACTACCAGGTCGACGACGACCGCCACCGCGGACGCCGTGGCCAGCACGAGCCCGAGCGACAGCAGCGCCAGCGGCGTGGCGATCCGGCGCAGGGCCGAGGGGTCGGTGAGGAACGACTGCCCGGTACACGAGCGGCGGGAGGAAGGCGAGGAACACCAGGTCGGGCGGCAGCTCCACCACCGGAGCGCCGGGCAGGGAGCTCGCGGCGAGGCCGACGGCGACGAGGACGACGGGGTCGGGCAGGCCGGTGCGCCGGGCCAGCGCGGTGCCGAGCAGGACGGCGGCGCCGAGGGCGAGGCCCAGCAGGGGCAGGGCGTCGGGGTCCACCTCCGCGTGCTGCCCCGCGGCAGGAGCCCCTACCGGTAAGGGTCCACCCGGCCGAGCCCACCACCTGGCCGGTCTTTCGTATACCTTGCGGACCGCGACCCACCGGAGGCCAGGTGTGACGATCGGGACGAGCCACCGGCCGCTGCGTGACGTCGTCTGCGAGGAGCTGCGCCGCCTGGTCATCACCGGGGAGCTGGCGCCCGGCGCCCGACTGGTCGAGGACCGGCTCGCGCTGCAGCTCGGCGTGTCGCGCAACCCCGTCCGGGAGGCGCTGCAGACGCTCGCCCGGGAGGGGTTCGTGGAGATCCTGCCGAGGCGCGGCGCCGTGGTGGCGCGGGTCAGCGCCGAGCAGGCCGAGGAGCTGTTCGACGTCCGGCTGGCGCTGGAGCCGCTGGCGGCCCGGCTGGCGGCGCGCCGGGCGGACCCGCGGGCCGTCGCCCGGCTGCGCGACGCGCTGGGCCGGGCCACGCAGGCGACCGAGCAGGGGCAGCTCGACGTCCTCGCCGCGTGCAACACCGAGTTCCACTCGCTGGTGGTCGAGGCCGGCGGCAACGCCTACCTCAGGATGCTCGTCGAGCCGATGGCGCGCCGGGTCCAGTGGGTGTTCCGGGTGGGCGCGGCCGACCGCGCGCCGCACTCCTGGCTCGAGCACGAGAGCCTGCTGCACGCCATCGCGGCCGGGGACGAGGAGCACGCCGCGGCGCTGGCCGCCGCGCACGTCGCGGCGGCGCGGGCGTCGTACCGGCGGCTGGTCGCGGAGGCGGACCACGCACCGGCGGGCTCCGCCCGGTGACGATCGGGGGTCAGCCGGTTTTCCTCGTCTCGTCTCTTGTATACGACGCCCTGGTGTGTCACGGTTCACAGAACCCGACGCAAGGAGCCCCTCGATGACCGGACGTCGCAGCGCCGCCCTCGTCCCCACGGCCGTGCTCGTCGGCCTGCTGGCCAGTGCCTGCGGAGGGGGCGGCGGCGGAGGCACCACGAACGAGGGCGCCAGCGACGACCGGCCCGCCCGGCAGGGCGGCAGCCTGGCGCTCGCCCTCGCCGAGGACCCCGACGCCCTCGACCCGACGCTGGCCCGCACGCTGGTCGGCCGCGAGGTCTTCGTCAGCATGTGCGAGAAGCTGTACGACGTCGACGAGGAGCTCACCCTCGTGCCGCAGCTGGCCGCGGCCCTGCCCGAGGTCTCCGAGGACGGCAAGACCGCCACCATCAAGGTGCGCGAGGGCGTGGTCTTCAACGACGGCACCAAGCTCGACGCGCAGGCCGTCAAGACCTCCCTCGACCGGCACCGCACCCTGCCGGGCTCGGCGCGCACCGGCGACCTCGCCGTCGTCAGCGCGGTCACGGTCGTCGACCCGACCACGGTCCGGCTGTCGCTCACCGGCCCCTACGCCCCGCTGACCGCGCAGCTCGCCGACCGCGCCGGCATGATCATGTCACCCGCGCAACTCAAGAAGCTCGGTGACAAGTTCGGGACCCAGCCGGTGTGCGTCGGGCCCTTCGCCTTCGAGAGCCGCACCCCGGGCAACTCGATCGTGCTCAAGAAGGCGCCGCAGTACTACGACGCCGACCAGGTCAAGCTCGACCAGGTCACCTACCGCATCATCACCGACGCCAACGTGCGGCTGGCCAACGTCAAGTCCGGCGACGTCCAGGTGGCCGAGCGGCTCGCCGCGACCGACGTCGGGCAGCTCGAGAGCGACCCGTCGGTCAAGCTCATCGGGCAGGACTCGCTCGGCTACCAGGGCATCACCATCAATATCGGCAACACGCGCGGCGTCGGGAAGCCGGTGGGCAGGACGACCACGCCGCTCGGCAGCTCGAAGGAGCTGCGCCGCGCCTTCGAGCTCTCGCTCGACCGGAAGACGATCAACCAGGTGGTGTTCGCCGGCAAGTACAAGCCGGGCTGCACGCCGCTACCCGAAGCGAGCCCCTTCCACGACGCCGACTTCCCCTGCACCGAGCGCGACGTCGAGGAGGCCAAGCGCCTCATCGCGGACGCGGGCGTGCCCACCCCGGTGCCGGTGCAGCTGATCGTGAGCACCAGCCCGGAGAACCTCCGGCTCGGCCAGGTCGTCCAGGCCCAGGCCAAGGAGGCCGGCTTCGACGTCAAGGTCCAGCCGAGCGAGTTCGCGTCGGCGCTCGACCAGACCGACGCCGGCAAGTTCGACACGTTCCAGGTGGGCTGGTCCGGCCGCGTCGACCCCGATGGAAACATCTACAACTTCCTGCACACGGGGGCGCCGCTGAACATCAGCGGCACGTCGATCCCGGAGCTCGACAAGCTGCTCGAGCAGGCCCGCATGACCGACGACCAGGACGAGCGCAAGGACCTCTACGGGCAGGCGCTGCGCCGGGCCGCCGAGGACCGGCCGATCCTCTACCTGTACCACCCGGTCAACTACCTGGCGACCGCTCCGGACGTCGTCGGGCTCGCGTACTACGCCGACGGCCTGCCGCGTCTGAAGACGGCCGGGCTGGCCGCGCAGTAGCGGCCGGGACGGCGGACCGTCGCGATGGGCGGCTATCTGCTGAGGCGCCTCGGCACCTCGGCGCTGGTGCTCCTGCTGGCGAGCATCGTGGTCTTCGTCGGCGTCCGGGCCCTGCCCGGCGACGCGGCGCTCGCGCTCGCCGGGGAGGAGCGCGACCCGGCGCAGCTGGAGCAGATCCGGGAGAAGTACGGCCTCGACGACCCCGTGGCCGTGCAGTACCTGCGCTACGTCGGCAGCTCGCTGCAGGGCGACCTCGGGTTCTCCACGAGGAACGGCTCCGACGTCGCGGAGGTCATCGTCGAGCGGCTGCCCATCACGCTGGAGCTGGCGCTGCTGTCGGTGCTGGTCGCGGCGCTCATCGGGATCCCGGCCGGCATCCTGGCGGCGCTGCGCCGGGGCTCGTGGATCGACAACGCGAGCAACGGCTTCGGCCTGCTCGGCCTGTCGATCCCGAACTTCTGGCTGGGCCTGGTGCTCATCCTGGTGTTCGCGGTGCAGCTGCAGGTGCTGCCGGCCTCGGGCTTCGTGCCCTTCCTCGACGACCCGGTGTCCAACCTGCAGCGGATGATCATGCCGGCGATCGTGCTCGGGACCGGGTTGTCGGCCGTGCTCATGCGGCAGATGCGCTCGGCCATGCTCGAGACGATGTCCGCCGACTACGTCCGCACCGCCCGGTCCAAGGGCCTGTCCGAGCGCCAGGTCGTGCTCGTCCACGCCCTGCGCAACAGCCTCATCACCGTCGTCACGGTGCTCGGCCTGCAGCTCGGCGGGCTCATCTCCGGCGCCGTCATCACCGAGCAGATCTTCGTCATCCCCGGTTTCGGCAAGCTCATCGTCGATGCCGTCTTCACCCGCGACTATCCGGTGATCCAGGGGGTCGCTCTCGTGACCGTGTTCGGCTACGTGTTCGTCAACCTGCTCGTCGACCTGTCCTACTCCTTCCTCAACCCGCGCATCCGGGTGGGCGGGGGCGCATCGTGAGCACGGCCGCCGCCCCGCTCGCACAGCCGTCCCCCGCCCTGGAGGTGCCGCCCCCGCAGCGACGGCGCAGCGCGCGTCTCGTCCGGCGGTTCTTCCGGCGCCGGCTGTCGGTGTTCGGCCTGGTTGTGCTGGTGCTCATCGTCGCGCTCGCGGCGTTCGCGCCGCTGTTCGGCGACCCCGAGACCGGCGACTTCGGGGCGCTGCTCCAGCCGCCGTCCGGGGCGCACCCGCTCGGCACGGACGACCTCGGCCGCGACACCCTCGCCCGGATCGCGTACGGCGCGCGCGTCTCGATGCAGGCCGGCGTGCTCGCGACGCTGCTGGCGATGGCCGTCGGGGTGCCCCTCGGGCTCGTCGCCGGCTACTACCGCGGCTGGGCGGACCTGGTGATCAGCCGGGCGACCGACCTGCTGCTGGCGTTCCCGTTCCTCATCCTGGCCGTGGGCCTGGCCGCCATCCTCGGGCCGTCGCTGCGCAACGTCGTGATCGCGCTCGGCATCAGCGCCCTGCCGAGCTTCATCCGGGTGACCCGCGGCGAGGTGCTCGGGCTGCGCGAGCAGGACTACGTGGCCGGGGCGGTCGCCGACGGCGCCGGCGACGGGCGCATCCTGGCCCGGTACGTCCTGCCGAACGCGGTCAGTCCGCTGCTCGTGCAGGCCACCGTCACGATCCCGGAGGCGATCATCGGAGAGTCGGTGCTGTCGTTCCTCGGCCTCGGCGTGCAGCCGCCGACGCCGTCCTGGGGGACCATGCTGTCGGCCGCGCAGGGGTTCCTGTCGCAGGCCCCGCTGCTCGCCGTCTGGCCCGGTCTCGCGATCGCGCTCGCCGCGCTGTCGTTCAACCTGGTCGGCGACGGGCTGCGCGACGTCCTCGACCCGCGGAGCACGCGGTGACCGCGCCGGCCCTGGCCGCGACGGCGCAGCGCCCGGGCGAGCCGCTGCTCGTCGTCGACGACCTGCGCGTGCGCTTCGCCACCGAGGACGGCCCCGTCCACGCCGTCAACGGGGTCAGCTTCACCCTCGGCGCCGGCGAGATCCTGGCGATCGTCGGCGAGTCGGGCTGCGGCAAGTCGGTGACGGCCATGGCCATCCCCGGGCTGCTCCCGCCGACCGCGACCGTCGAGGGCAGCATCCGGCTGGCCGGCACCGACCTGCTCACCCTCAGCCAGAGGGAGCTGCGCGCGGTGCGCGGCAAGGAGGTCAGCTTCGTCTTCCAGGAGCCGATGACCAGCCTCAACCCCGCCTTTACCGTCGGCCGGCAGATCCGCGAGGTGCTGCAGCGCCACGAGGGTCTGTCGAAGAAGGCGGCGCAGGAGCGCGCCGTCGAACTGCTCGACCTGGTGCGCATCCCCGCACCGCGCAAGCGCGTCGACGAGTACCCGCACCAGCTGTCCGGCGGCATGCGTCAGCGCGTGATGATCGCGATCGGAGTGGCCTGCGGCCCGAAGGTGCTCGTCGCCGACGAGCCCACGACCGCGCTCGACGTCACGATACAGGCCGGCGTGCTCGACATCATGCGCGACCTGCGAACGCAGCTCGGCACGGCGATCATCCTCATCACCCACGACCTCGGGGTCGTCGCCGACCTCGCCGACCGGGTCGTGGTCATGTACGCCGGGCGGCCGGTCGAGCAGGCCGAGGTGCACGAGCTGTTCGCGCACCCCCAGCACCCGTACACCAACGGACTGCTGCGCGCGGTGCCGCATCGGGAGGAGGGCGTGGAGGCCGTGTCCCAGCGGCGGCTGGCCGAGATCCCCGGACTGGTGCCCTCGCTGCGCTCGGACCCGGACCTGTGCGTGTTCGCTCCGCGATGCCCGCGCTCGACCGCCGAGTGCGTCGAGCGCCGCCCGCCGCTCGCGCCGACCAGGCCGGCCCACCCGACCGCCTGCTACCACCCGGGAGAGGGGGCATGAGCGTGAGCGTCTCCGAGCGGCCGCGGTCGGGGACCCCGGTGCTCGAGGTCACCGACCTGGTCAAGCACTTCTCGACCGGCTCGGGGTTCCGCAGCGGCGCGGGCGTCGTCCGGGCCGTCGACGGTGTGTCGTTCAGACTGCGACAGGGCGAGATCCTCGGTCTGGTCGGGGAGTCCGGAAGCGGCAAGTCCACCGTCGGGCGCTGCGTCACTCGCCTGCTCGAACCCACGTCGGGCAGCGTCAAGCTGCTGGGCCAGGAGATCGCCGGGCTGTCCCGGCGGGCGATGCGGCCGCTGCGCCGCCAGGTGCACATCGTTTTCCAGGACCCCTACTCCTCGCTGAACCCCCGGATGACGATCGGCCAGATCGTCAGCGAGCCCATGCGACTGCACCGGACCGCCTCCGGTCGGGACCTGAGCCGGCGGACCGGTGAGATGCTGGAGAGGTGCGGGCTGCGCGCGGAGCTCGCCGACCGCTACCCGCACGAGCTGTCCGGCGGCCAGCGGCAGCGGGCCGGGCTTGCCCGCGCGCTGGCGCTCGAGCCGAGCCTGGTCGTCGCCGACGAGCCGGTCTCAGCGCTCGACGTGAGCGTGCAGGCCTCGATCCTCAACCTGATCACCGACCTGCAGCGCGACATGGGCTTCTCGTGCCTGTTCATCACGCACGACCTGGCGGTGGTCGAGCACATCAGCGACAGCATCGCGGTGATGTACCTCGGCAGGATCGTCGAGCACACGTCGAAGGAGCGGCTGTTCCGCGACCCGCAGATGCCGTACACGCAGTCACTGCTCACGGCCGCGCCTGTGCCAAACCCGGGGGTGCAGCGGTCGCGGACGCGGGTGGTGCTGCAGGGCGACCTGCCCAGCCCGCTCGACCCGCCGTCGGGCTGCCCCTTCCACACCCGGTGCCCGGTCGCGGTCGACCGGTGCACCCGGGAGGTGCCCCCGCTGGTCGGGGTCACCGATCCGGAGCACCTGGTGGCGTGCCACCTGGTCGACCCGGAGACGGGCGCGCCGGACGTGCCCGCGGCCGCCGCCCGCCAGGCCAGTGTGGAGGGCGACGTCCGGCCGGCCCGGTCTCCGCACCCGGCCTGATCCCGGCCGGCGCCGACCCGCGCCGCCCTGACCGCTGCACGGCGACGACCGCCGTGCTCTGACGGGCGAGGAGCCCTGCATTGATCACCACGCGCCCCGAGCTGCGCGGCACCGTCGGCATGGTCGCCTCGACGCACTGGCTGGCGTCCGCCGCCGGGATGGCCGTCCTCGAGCGCGGCGGGAACGCCGTCGACGCCGCCGTCACCGCCGGCTTCGTGCTTCAGGTCGTCGAGCCGCACCTGAACGGGCCGGGCGGCGACGTGCCGATCCTCGTCGCCGACCGTGCCGGGCCTCCGCAGGTCTACTGCGGCCAGGGGCCGACGCCGGCGGCGGCGACGATCGAGCGGTACCGCGACCTCGGGCTGACGCTGGTGCCCGGCACCGGCCTGCTCGCCGCCGTCGTCCCGGGCGCCTTCGGCGCCTGGACGCTGCTGCTCGAGCAGCGCGGCACCTGGACGCTGCGTGACGTCCTCGAGCCGGCGATCTCCTACGCCGAGCACGGCCACCCGCTCCTGCCGCAGGCCGCGGCCACCATCGCCACGGTGCACGAGCTGTTCACCGAGGAGTGGACGACGTCGGCTGAGACGTGGCTTGACGCCGGCGCGGTGCCGCAGGCCGGGTCGCGCTCGCGCAACCCGGTGCTGGCCGCCACCTTCCGCCGGCTCGTCGAGGAGGGCGAGGCGGCCGGCGCCGACCGGGAGGCGCAGATCGCGGGTGCCCGCGACGCCTTCTACCGCGGGTTCGTCGCCGAGCAGCTCGCGGAGTTCAGCGACACGCAGCAGGTGATGGACACGTCGGGGGAGCGGCACACCGGGCTGCTGAGCGCCGACGACCTGGCCCGCTGGTCCCCGCCGGTCGAGGACACCGTCTCGGTCGACTACGCCGGGCTCACGGTGCACAAGACCGGACCCTGGGGCCAGGGCCCGGTGATGCTGCAGCAGCTGCAGCTGCTCGCCGGGTTCGACCTCGGCGCGGCCGGCTTCCTGTCCGTCGACTGGGTTCACACGGTGCTCGAGTGCGCCAAGCTCGCCTTCGCCGACCGCGAGGCCTGGTACGGCGACCCGGACGCCGTCGACGTCCCGCTCGCCGCCCTGCTGTCGCGCGCGTACGCCGACGAGCGGCGTGCGCTGGTCGGCGACGCCGCGTCGTACGAGCTGCGCCCCGGCAGCCCGGACG
>JALYMN010000449.1 GCA_030773675.1 Actinomycetota bacterium | reverse complement strand
CTGCGGCGCGGCCGGGCGGTGCGGGGACGCCAGGGCCGGTCACGCCACCTGGCCCCGCTCCTGCGCCGGCGACACGCGCGGCGCCTCGATGGTGGCCACGACCCGCTCGACCAGCCCGACCGCCGAGACCTGGTCGGCCAGCGCCTCGTAGGTGAGCACCAGCCGGTGCGCCAGCACGTCGACGGCGAGGTCGGCGATGTCGACCGGCATCACGTAGTCGCGCCCGCGCAGCACGGCCAGGGCGCGCGCGCCCTGCACCAGCCCGAGGCTGCCCCGCGGCGAGGCGCCGTAGGCGAGCAGCGGCCGGAGGTCGGCGAGCCCCCACCGCTCCGGCTCGCGGGTGGCCATCACCAGCCGGACGGCGTACTCGGCCACGGCGTGGTGGACGAAGACCTCGTCGACCTGCTCCTGCAGCGCGACGAGCTCGTCCAGGCTGAGCACCTGCTCGGCCTGCGGCCGGTCGACGGACATGCGGCGCACGATCTCCATCTCCTCCGCCATGGAGGGGTGGCCGACGACGACCTTGAGCAGGAACCGGTCGCGCTGCGCCTCCGGGAGCGGGTAGACGCCCTCGTTCTCGATCGGGTTCTGCGTCGCGAGCACGACGAAGGGGCGGGGCAGCGGGTAGGTGGTGCCGCCGATCGAGACCTGCCGCTCGGCCATGACCTCGAGCAGCGCGGACTGCACCTTGGCCGGCGCACGGTTGATCTCGTCGGCGAGGACGAGGTTCGCGAAGACCGGGCCGAGCTCGACGTCGAAGCTCTCCGACGAGGGCCGGTAGACCCGGGTGCCGACGATGTCGCTCGGGACGAGGTCGGGCGTGAACTGCAGCCGGACGCTCGACCCTCCGACCACGGTGGCGAGGGTCTCGACCGCGAGCGTCTTGGCCACGCCCGGCACGCCCTCGAGCAGGCAGTGCCCGCGGGCGAGCAGCGCGACGACGATGCGCTCGACCATCCGGTCCTGGCCGACCACGACCTTCTTCACCTCGAACAGCGCGCGCTCGAGGTCGCCGCTCGCGAGGGGACTGCTGACCATCCGCTCCTCCTGCCTGCCGGGCCCGCCGGCCCGCCCGGGTCCGCCCGGGTCCCGACAGATTGACCGGGCGCGGGTGTGGCCGGCGTGAGCCGTCCAGCGGCAGTGTCCCCCGCGACGGCCGCGGGAGCAGGGAGAAGCGGCTACCTCTTGCGCACCGGTCGCGGGCCGTAGAGGCGCGCCTCCCGCTCGGACTCCGACATCCCGCCCCACACGCCGTACGGCTCGCGCATCTCCAGCGCGTGCTCCGCGCACTCCGGCCGGACGGGGCAGCTGGCGCACACGGCCTTGGCCGCCTGCTCCCGCTCGCTGCGCATCGGCTCGCGCTCGCCGTGCGGGTGGAAGAACAGGTCGCTGCGCCCCCGGCAGGCGGCCAGCAGCTGCCACTGCCAGCGCCAGGACTGCGCGCCGGGCGGGTGGGCGGTGCCGACGACGTCGGGCACGGGGGCCTCCTGTCACAGGGACTGCTCAAGAGTGAGCAGGACCAGTGTCTACTACGGCCGGTAAAACTTCTACCGGTACCGCCTGCGCGGGCAGGCGCCCGGCCTCCCGCGCGCCTACCCTGCACGTGTGACCCGGCCCGGTGACCTCGAGCGCGCGGCCATGGAGGTCGTGTGGGCAGCGCCCGGCCCGCTGACCGCGCGCGAGGTCGCCGAGGCGCTGGCCGACCGGGGGCTCGCCTACACCACCTGGCTGACCGTGCTCGGCCGCCTCGAGCGCAAGGGGCTGCTGCGCCGCGACAAGAGCGGCCGGGCGCACACCTACACCGGTGCGGCCTCCCGTGAGGACCACGTGGCCGTGCTCATGCAGCAGGCGCTCGGCCAGGCCCGGGACCGCAGGGCGGTGCTGCAGCACTTCGCCCGCACGGTCACCCCGGAGGAGGCGGAGGCCCTGCGGCGGGCGCTCGACGCCCTCGGCGCGGGTCCGCACACCGCGCCCGACCGCGGCTGACCCGTGCTGCTCGCGGCCGGCCTGCTCGCCGTCGCGCT
>JALYMN010000448.1 GCA_030773675.1 Actinomycetota bacterium | reverse complement strand
GCGCACGACGTCGCGGGCCGACGGCACGGGGACGAGCAGGACGGGGCCGCCCGGGTCGAGCACCCGGACGGCGACGGCGAGGGCCTCGCCGAGCGGAGCGGCGAGCCCGATCCGCTGGCGCTCCTTGTGCGCCAGCAGTGCCGACCGCACCGGCCCCCGGTACGGGCCGGCGAGGGCGACGACGAGGCCGTCGGGCAGGACTCGCAGGTCCGGGGCGGTGGCCAGGGCCGGGCGACAGCCGGAGCACAGCAGCCGTGCCGGCGCCGGACAGGCCGCGCAGCGGGCCGGCAGGACGAGGTCGAGGAGGGCGTCGAGCACGGGCGCAGCGTGCGCCGGAACCCGCTGCCGCACCGGCGCGCCCGGACGGCTGTGGACGACGTGGCCGGATGTGGACGAAGGCCGCAGAGCCCGGCTCAGCCCGGATAGAAGGGCGCATGACCGGCGCCCTCCTGGCGGAACACCGCCCCCTCCTCCCGGAACAGGTACGACTTGCCGTCCCGCTCCCCGGCAAGGACGACGGGCCGGCCGGGTGCCGCCGCCAGCGACACCGGAACGACCTCGAGCGGCATGCGCGCCTCGAGCAGCGCGGCGGACGAGCCGTCCACGGCGACGCGGCCCGGGCCCGGTCCGAGGCCGGAGAAGGACGCGAGCAGCACCAGGGAGGTGCCGGACTCCCAGGCCACGTCGGTGAGCCCGTCGAGCCTCGGCACGAGCTCCCTCAGCCCGAGGATCTGCAGCACCCCGGCGTCGCGGACCAGCCGGCCGACGAACAGGTCCCGGTCTCGGGGCGTCCCGACCAGCAGCGCCGCGCGCACGCCGTCCGGCGACAGGCGCAGGGCGACCAGCGCGCCGGGGCGGTCGAGGCCGGGGACCGGGACGACGACCCGCTCGCCGTCCGCCGCCAGCACGACGACCTCACCGTCCTGCACCAGCCACAGCCCCTGCTGACCGTCGCCCCAGCTCGGGGAGGACAGCCGGCCCTGGAGCCGGACCTGGCCGAACGGCCCGGCACGAGGACCGGTGCGCAGCTCGACCCGACCGTCGCCCCGCTCGGTGAGCAGGGCGAGCGGGCCGTCCGGGCTGGCCGCGGCCTCGTCGACCGGCAGCGTGCCGGCCGTCGCGGAGCTCGGCGCCAGGTCGTCGTCCAGGGACGCCAAGCGGCGTCCGGCCAGGTGCAGCACGCCCAGGCGCGGGCGCAACCAGCCCGGGTCGTACTCCTGGTAGGCCCCGGCCGACTGCGGCCGGGTGCTGCCGTCGACCGCGAGGACCCGCCCGCCCGCGAGCAGGCGCAGCCGGGTGAAGCCGTTGTCGAGCGCGCGCAGTGTCCAGACCAGCTGCGCCGACAGGTGCTTGCGGGCCTCCTCGGGCAGCGCCGCCGCCTGCTCCGACAGGTCGACCGTGACCGTGCCGTCGGCCTGCGCGCGCACCTCCCGCACGCTCGTCCCCGCAGGCACGGCGGTGGTGACGCTGTCCCCGAGCGCGGACGACGGCCCGTCGACCAGCGCTTGCACGAGCCGCCCGGCGAGGCCGGGCCCGCGCGGCAGCCACACCAGGTCGGCGGCCAGCGACGGCCGGGCGCCAGCGCCGGGCGGCAGCGGCGCCAGGAAGTGGACCGAGCGAGGCGCGTAGGCCAGCTGCAGGTCAGCAGCGCTGAGGCGCAGCCCGTAGCCGCCGGGGAGCGCAGCGATCCGGCACCGGCCGTCCGGGCAGGCGACCTGGTACTCGTCGACGATGTCGCCACCCATCTGGGCGTACGCACCGTCCTGGCCGACCCGCGCGACCTGCCGGGACACGACCCGCACGACACCGCCGGGCCCCGGCTCCACGTCGGGCGGCTGGCTGCCGTCGTACACCCGCACGCCGTTGCGCTCCGCCGCCCAGGCAACGCCGGGAGCGAGGAACGACCGCGCCACCGCCCGGTCCTCGGAAGCGCTGCTCTGCGCGCGCAGGAAGCCCTCGACGACCTCCTGCTCGGTGGCGTCGGCGGCGGGACCGGGCGGCAGGACGCTGATGTCGCGCGCCCGTGGCTGCTGGTCCGGCACCTGCCCCGGCGTCTGCACGCCCTCAGGCAGCGGCAGCCCGCAGCCGGCGAGCAGCGCGGCCAGGGCTGTGAGCGCCACGCCGACCCGTGCCCGGCGGGATCGGAGGCTCACGGGTTCGACCGAGGCGGCCCGAGCGGCAGCGGGCTGTGGTCCAGCGGGGCGCCGACGCGGACCGGCAGGGTCATCCGGAAGGCGGCGCCTCGGCCGGGTTCGCCCCAGGCCTCGAGCTCACCGCCGTGCAGCCGCACGTCCTCGCGCGCGATGGCGAGTCCGAGCCCGGTCCCGCCGGTCGTGCGCGCCCGCGACGGGTCACCGCGCCAGAACCTGGTGAAGACGAGCTCGGCGTCCCGGGGGTCGAGCCCGACCCCGCGGTCCTGCACGAGCACGGCCGCGACCCGCGGCGTGCCGGCCACGTGCACGGCGACCGGCAGCCCCTCCCCGTGCTCGACGGCGTTGACGACCAGGTTGCGCAGGACCCGCTCGATCCGGACCGCGTCGACCTCGGCGAGCACCGGGCCGTCGGAGCGCAGCACGAGCTCGCTCCCCTTGGCCCGGGCGAGCGGCTCGGCCTGCTGCAGCACGCGGTCGGCCAGCTGCACGAGGTCGACCGGCTCGGCGTCCAGGGCGGCGGCCCCCGCGTCGTACCGGCTGATCTCCAGCAGGTCGACCAGCATCTCCTCGAACCGGTCGAGCTCGGCCTGCAGCAGCTCGGCGCTGCGCGCGGCCGTCGGCGGGAAGCCGGCGCGGGCCTCGTGCAGCACGTCGGCGGCCATGCGCACGGTCGTCAGCGGCGTGCGCAGCTCGTGCGACACGTCCGAGACGAACCGGCGCTGCAGCGCGGACAGGTCCTCCAGCCTGCGGATCTGGTCGCGCAGCGCCTCAGCCATCGAGTTGAAGCTGTGCGCCAGCAGGGCGAGCTCGTCCTCGCCGTGCACGCGCATGCGCTCCTCGAGGTGCCCGGCCGCCAGGCGCTGCGCGGTCCGGGCCGCCATGCGCACGGGGGTGACCACCTGGCGCACCACGAGCAGTGCGATGAGCGCGAGCAGTAACACGAGGAGCACCCCGGCGGCAGCCGCCCGCCGGGCGACGAGGCCGAAGGTCTGCAGCTCGGCGGTGAGGGGGAACAGGTGCACGAGGCGGTAGCGCCCGACCGGGGTCTGCAGGTCGCTGCTCACCGCGAGCGTCTGGACCGCGCCCTGCGGGCCATCCACGTCCGCGTAGACGTAGGCCGGAGACGGCAGGTCGGGCGCCAGCAGGGCCTGCGGCACGTCGTCCTCGTCCCGGCCCGGAGAGGCCCAGGCGGTGCTGTCCTCGTCGCCGACCAGGACGACGTCGTACAGCCCGGCGGTGGCGCCGCGCTCCATGAGCAGCTGGGCCTGCCGCTGCAGCAGCTGGTCGACGGCGAGGCGCGCCCGGCTGGGCGGGGTGTCCAGGGCGGCCTGGGCCTGCAGCGCGCCGAGCCGGGCCTCGCCCAGCGACGAGCGGAGCTTGGTCGCGACGAGCCCGCGCCCCACCTGGTCGAGCAGGAGCGCCGCGAGCAGCACCACCACCACGCCGCTCACGACGAGCGTCGTCAGCACCACCCGGGTCTGCAGGGACGTGCGCCACCGGTGCGCCCCCCGCCGCGCCCAGCGGCGGGTCTCGGCACCGGCGCCCGCGGCGGTCGTGCGGACCACCTGGACCAGCGGGGCGCGCGCCGGACCGCGACGGTCGGCGCGAGGAGCGACCGGCACCCGCGGCGTGACTGTCGGCCTGGTCAGGGCGGCCCCGCCTTGTAGCCGACGCCGCGCACGGTGACGACCACCTCCGGTCGCTCGGGGTCGCGCTCGACCTTGGCGCGCAGCCGCTGCACGTGCACGTTCACCAGCCGGGTGTCGGCGGCGTGCCTGTACTGCCAGACCTGCTCGAGCAGGACCTCCCGGGTGAACACGGTCCGGGGCTTGCGCGCCAGGGCTACCAGCAGGTCGAACTCGAGCGGTGTCAGGGAGATCTGCTCGTCGGCGCCTCCGGTGCTGCGCCACACCCGGTGGCCCTGCACGTCGATGCGCACCGGGTCCTCCGACGGCCCGATGGTCAGCTCCTCGGGAGCGAGGTCGTCGCGCACCCGGAGCCGGGCGCGCACGCGGGCGACGAGCTCGCGGGGCTTGAACGGCTTGACCACGTAGTCGTCCGCGCCGCTCTCCAGCCCGAGCACCACGTCGACGGTGTCGCTGCGCGCGGTCAGCATGACGATGGGGACGCCGCTCTCCGCCCGGATGCGCCGGCAGACCTCGATGCCGTCCAGCCCCGGCAGCATGAGGTCCAGCAGGACCAAATCCGGCCGCTCGCGCCGGAAGGCGGCCAGCGCCCCGCTGCCGTCCTCGACGAACGAGGTCTCGAGGCCCTCGCCGCGCAGCACGATGCCGAGCATCTCGGCGAGGGCGGGGTCGTCGTCGACGACGAGCACCTTGCCCTTCACCCGCACCTCCACGCCGCGCCGGGCCGGCACTGCCGTCCGCACCGCTCTCGCCGTCCTCCTGGTCACGATCGTCGCACCCGCGCCCGGTCCGCGGCGAGCGTCGCCGCTGCGTGCCACGATGAGCCGACTGACGACGGCGCACGGACGGTGCGCGCTGCGAGCGGACGGGGCTGATGAGCGAGCCGACAGGGGGCTGGGCCACGCCCGGCGCGAGGCCCGAGCGTCCCGGCGAGCCGCCCGCCCCCTTCGACGCTCCGCGGGACGGCGGAGTTCCGTCTCACGGTCCTGCCGGTGCACCTCAGGACGCAGCGCCGCAGGACGGCTCCGGCGCGGGCGGCACCGGCAGCGGCGAGTCCGGGCCCCTCCCGGGGCCGCCCGGGCCGCACCCGTC
>JALYMN010000447.1 GCA_030773675.1 Actinomycetota bacterium | reverse complement strand
GCGCGGTGGTGGCGCGGCGCCGGCCCGACGGGCCCGAGGTCGACGCTGCGCTCGACCCGGCCACGGGGGTCGCGCACGTCGTCCTGCCCCTCGCCGAGGTCGACGCCGGGGTGTGGGACCTCTACCTCGACGAGCCCGGCGGGGTCGACGGCGCGCGGGCGCGGCTGTCCGCGGAGACGGGGCTCGGCCCACCGGTGCGCGTCGGTGACCGGGTGCTCGAGCCGTACCGGACCGTCAAGGGCAACCTCAGTCTCCGCCTCCGCGGACTGCGCCCGCGGGCGGACGTCGCCGCCGTGGAGCCCGGCGACGGACTGCTCACCGTCCGCGCGCGGCTGCACGAGGTGGAAGGGGCCGTGGACGCGGTCGTCGGCGTCAGCCGGCACGGCCACCGGGAGCTCCTGGTGCCGGCGCAGCACGCGGACGACGCCGTGCAGGCGCGGCTCCCGCTCGACCGGCTGGCCACCGTGCCCGGTCTGCGCCACGACACCGTCGACCTGCACGTCAGGCTCCGCCGCCCCGGCGGCGAGACGCAGGACCTGCGGCTCCGCCACCCGGCGACGGGCCAGGCGCCCCCGACGTTCCCCATCCTGCGTGTGCGCGCAGGGCGCGACGAGGTGGACCTGCAGGCCTACTACACGGTCAAGGGCAACCTGTCGGTCCGGCTCGGCGCCGGGTCCCCGCCCGGTGTCGGCATCGTCCCCGGCGCGGTGCCGCGACGACCGGCTCCCGCTCCGGTCCGCCGCCTCGTCGAGGCCTACCTGGGCCGGGTCCGGCGCCGCAACCTCGCCGCGCGTCGTCGCGGTCGGCCGCCCCTCGGCACCGACCGGCCACGGGTCTACCTCCTCATGCGCAGCGCGTACGGCGTCGGGGGCACGATCCGCACGGTCGTCACCACGGCCAACCACCTGGCCGAGCAGGGCTACCGGGTCGAGCTGATCAGTCTGCTCCGCCCCAAGGAGACGACGTTCTTCGCCCTCCACCCGCGCATCCGCCACACCTGGCTGTTCGACGAGCGGACCCGCTACGGCGCCGTGGTGACCCTGGTGACCGGCGAGAAGCCCGTCCGGGCGCTGGCGCGCCGCGCGCTGTCGGCCCGGCTCGACGGCTGGGAGAGCGTCCTCACGCACCCGCGGGAGGTGGCGTTCGGCCGCAGCAGCCTGCTGACCGACCTCCTCCTCGTCCGCAAGCTGCAGCGGCTGAAGCCTGGCGTCCTGGTGCTCACCCGGCCGGTGCTCAACGTCGTGGGTGCCCGCTTCGCGCCGCCGCAGGTGCGCACGGTGGGTCAGGAGCACATGAACTTCACGCTCCACCCACCCGAGCTCTCCGCCTGGATGCTCGACGCGTACCGCCACCTCGACGTCCTCACCGTGCTGACCGAGGGCGACGCGCGTGACTACCGGGCGGCTCTGGACGGTACCGGCGTCGACGTGCGTCGGATCCCGAACGGGCTGCCGCGCCTGCCCGAGCGCGTCTCGGACCAGAGCGCAAAGGTCGTGGTCGCGGCCGGGAGGCTGACCCGGCAGAAGGGGTTCGACCTGCTCGTCCGCGCCTTCGCCGAGGTGGCCGCCCGCCGTCCCGACTGGCAGCTGCGCATCTTCGGGGAGGGCGCCGAGCAGGAGGCCCTGCAGCGGGCGATCAGGGACCTCGGGCTGACGGGCTCGGTGTGGCTCATGGGCCGGACCGCGCAGGTGCCCGACGAGATGGCGCGCGCGTCCCTTTACGCGCTGAGCTCCCGCTTCGAGGGCTTCGGCATGGTCATCATCGAGGCGATGAGCGCGGGCCTGCCGGTGGTCGCATTCGACTGCCCACGCGGTCCTGCCGACATCGTCACGCACGGGCAGGACGGTCTGCTCGTCCCGGCCGAGGACGTCGGCGCACTCGCCCAGGCCCTGCTGCGCCTGATCGAGGACGACGACCTGCGCCAGACGATGGCGTCGGCGGCGCGGAGCACCGCCCAGGACTACGCGATGGACCGCCTCGGCAGGCTGTGGGAGAGCCTGCTCGGCGACCTGGCGAGGGAGCCTGGGGCGCCCAGCGCCGAGTGAGCGGCGTCCGGCACGACGCCCGTCAGACGGCCTCGGCCCGGACCATGATGCAGTCGTACTCGAGCACCCGTCCCGTGCGCGCCTCCCGGCTCACCGGGTACAGGCCGGTCACCTCGAAGCCGGCCGTCTCGTAGACGGACAGCGACTCCTGCATGCGCGGCATCTGTTCGTAGATCTGCAGCAGCGCGACCTCGGACTGCAGCGCGACCACCTTGTCGAGCACGCCGCTGGCACCGGCGAAGGCCTCGAGGTCGAAGCCCTGCGTGTCCAGCTTGAGCAGGATCCTGGCGCCGTCGAGGTCGGGGCCCAGGACGTCCGGCAGGACGGCGTCCAGTCTGCGGACGGGGACCTTCATCATGGTCGTCGCGTTCTGGAAGCGCTCGTAGCGTGCGCTGCCGAAGGCGCTGGGCGGGAGCAGCGAGCTCAGCGTGCCGGGGACGACGTGCATGTCGAGCTCGCCGTCCTCGCGCCCGAGCGCGACCTGGTGGACCTCCCAGAGGTCGTCGTCGGCGGCGGCGGCGGCGAGTTGGGCGAACACGTCGGGGACCGGTTCGAAGCTGACCACCCGCCCCCGGTAGCCCGCGCGGCGCAGCAGGTTCCGGTACTGGCCCCGGTTGGCCCCGACGTCCAGCACGCAGTCCACCCGGTACCGGCGGAGCACGTCGCGCAGGTGCTGCAGGAGCAGCCAGTCCGAGAGCGCCTTGTCGCGGCGGGCCCGGTCCTTCGTGAACAGCGATCGGGGACCGATGAGTCGGCAGTCCTGACCGAGTTTCGCCGTGCGACGGCTGTCGCCGCGCAGCAGCAGCCAGGCGCCGCCACCCAGGTCCTCGACCCGGACGTCGCGACGCCGGGTCAGGACGGCGACGCCAGGAGCGAGGTCCAGGACGCGCGCTCCCAGCAGGGGCAGCAGGCGCAGGAGTCGGCGCTGCAGGGTGACGGGCATGTGCCGAGGCTGCCAGGTCCAGGTCGGGGCCTCGGCGACGGGTCAGTCACTGGTCCGGCAGCTCCGCATGCTGCCCCACGCGCGGCACGCCACGAGCACGTTGCTCGACGAGCGCAGGGCCACGCTGTCACCGGCGTTGCCCAGAGCCGGCACGCCGAGCCGCCAGTGGTGGGCGAGACGGGAGGGCCGTCCGCTGCCGAGGCTCACCCGCAGCGACTCGCCGGCGCGGAGCCAGCTGCCGGGCGGGAAGGTGTAGCCGTAGGGCCAGCTCCACAGCTGGTAGCCCTCGAGCACCGCCGGGGCGGCGCTGCGGTTCGTCACCAGCACGTGCTCGCGCGCCGCCGTGTCGGCGCCCGGCGGGTTGTAGACCGCGGCGAGCGCGATGCGCCGGGCGAGGGGGTCGGCGCAGGACACACGGCACGGGTAGACGACCGAGGAGCGCAGGTCGCCCTGCGGGTCGAACAGGTAGGCGCCGTCGGCCAGGCCGGTGGTGCGGCTGACGTTCTCGAACACCGGCGCCGCCTGGCCCCAGAAGAAGCGCGTGGCGGTCGCCCGACCCGTGCCGACGAACACCGCCACCGTGCCGCCGGGGGGCAGCGTCGCGCTCGCCGGGAACACGAAGCCGCGTCCCAGCGTCCCGCGGTAGGCGCTGTCGCGCACCCGCCAGCCGGCCAGCGGGACCACCGTCGTACCCGTGTTCTTGATGTGCAGCGACTCGCCGTTGAGGTCGACGCCGTCGGTCCCGTTGGCGTCCCAGGTCAGCCAGAGCTTCAGGCGCGCGGCCGGCGCCGGGCCGGGCCCGCAGGACTGGGGGTTCCACATCCCCACCCGCGCCGCGCGCGCCCGCTGCGCCAGCAGGTCGTACTCGGCGTTGTGCGCCGGCTCGTCCGCCGCCGGCAGCCACAGCCCGTGCCCCTCCTGCAGCAGCGTCCGGGCCACGTCGCGCCACGCACCGGCCCGCTCCACGAACACCGAGCGGCGCGGCCGGGTGCCGCTGCGGCTGCTCCCGGTCTGGGCGGCGAGCCGCACGCGGCTCCCGGGCGGCGCGAGCTGCTCGAGCCGGGCCGCGGCCTCCACCGCGTGGCACTCACCCCTGCGCCTGCCGGGAGTGCGGCTGTAGGTGGTGAGCTCCATCGCCTGGACGCCGTTGAGCCGGACGTGCTGCGGGCCCTCGCCGTCCAAGAGGACGTCGAGCGTGTCGCCGTCGGAGACCGAGGTGACCGTGCCGTGCCAGTAGGAGCAGACCGGCCCGGTGCCGTCCTCCAGGCACGGCCCCGTCGTCGGCAGCGGCGGCTGCGCCTGGGCGGGTCCGCCCGCTGCCGGCAGCACGGCCAGGACGGCGGCCAGGGCGAGCAGGACCACGGGCAGTCGGCGCACGGACAGCTCCCGGCCTGGTAGGGACACGTGTGCCTACCGTATCGGCGGGCAGGCGCGCCTCCTGAACGGTGCGGCTACGACCGGGCGTTCACCTCGTCCAGGTCGCTCTGGAAGTCGACCTCCACGCAGAACCAGCGGGAGATGTCGACGGGCACCATCCGCAGCCCGTCCTGCTGCGTCGCCCGCTCGATGGCGCGCTCGAAGTAGTCCTGCTCGTCGCACGCCTCCAGCTGGCGCTGCAGCGCCGGGAGGTCGGACGCGGTCACGTAGTTGATCCCGACCGCCTCGCCGAGGCCGCCCCGGACGGTCTTGGACAGCTCCCGGACGAAGCCGTCCTCGTCGAGGGTGTACTTCACCTCCTCCTCGCCGACGCGAGCGGTGTTGACGCAGACGGCGGACCGGCCGGCGGCGACGTGGGGGACCAGGGCCCCGAGCAGGTCCGGCTCGAACACCACGTCGCCGTTGAGCCAGAGCAGCCCGCCGGGGCCGGCGTGGCGGGCCGCCCTCAGCAGGCTCTTGGACGTGTTGGTCTGGTCGTACTCGGGGTTGTAGACGAACAGGGCGTCCGGCAGCGCCTCCATGACCAGCTCCTTCTTGTACCCGACCACCACCTGGACAGGGGAGCCGGGGAAGGCCTTGCCCAGGTTGTCGACCTGCTGGGCGAGGATGCTGCGGCCGTCCCGCAGCAGGGTGAGGGGCTTCGGGTAGGGGCGGCCCAGCCGCGTCCCCATGCCGGCGGCCAGGACGACCAGGGTGGGTGCGGTCACGACGTCCCCGCCACCAGCTCGAAGTCGTGCTCGCCGCGCAGGCGCGCTCCGAGCAGGGTCTGCCGCCGGGCCAGCGCAGCGTCGACGGCCTCGAGGAAGCGACGGGTGCTGTCGCCGGGCTGCAGGTCGCCGAAGTAGTAGGTGCGCGCCTGCGCGCGACGTGCGGCCGAGGAGTCGGAGAAGATGCCGGCGTGCAGCGCGGCAGCCGCCGTGGGAAGGGTCGCGGCGTCGAGCACGTCGACATGTGCCGCCAGCGGTGACGCGTGCTCGAGCCCGGCCCGGTCGCCGCGCGGGTCGGCGAGCCACAGCGGTTGCGACGTCCGCAGGTACAGCCAGTCCAGCGCGACGCTCGACACGTCGCTCACGAGCGCGTCGCAGTGCTGGAACAGGGCCAGGATCGGCTGCTCCAGCTCCACGACGTGCGGGTCGTCCGGTGGGGCAGCCGCGTCGGCCTGCAGCAGCGCGCAGACGGCCTGGTGCGCAGCGACCGCGCGGCGCGTCCCGGTGAGGAGCTTGGGGTGCGGCTTGTACACCACCCGGAAGCCGCCGTCCGTCACCATCTGCTCCACCAGGGGGACGCCGAGCTCCGGCAGGCTCGAGTAGTCCATCGCCGGCGTCTCCCCCTCCCAGGTCGGGGCGTACAGCACCGTGCTGCGCGGGCTCGGACGCAGCACGCCGGGGAAGCGCAGGTCCAGCTGAGGGCGGCCGACCGGCACCAGCTTGCCGACGTCGAGGGCGAGCACGTTGTCCACGTAGCGCTGCACCGCCGCCGGGCCGGCCACCAGCACCTCGTCGTACGCCTTGGCCTGGTTGGACGCCATGGAGATCTTGTCGCTCTCGCCGTGGTTCAGGTGCAGGTGCAGCGCCCGGGGCCACCCCAGCGCCTGGAAGTTCTGGGCGCTGTTGTTGACGAACAGGCAGAGCCCCGGGTCGGCGGCCACCAGCACGTCGTTGAGGTCGCGCAGTCGGCGGCTGAAGACGAGCGGGAGCGCGGTCAGGTCCTGCAGGGCGCGGAACGACCCCAGGTTGCGGGTGACCAGCAGCACGGGGTGCCGGCGGTGCAGGTCGTCCAGCACGGGCAGCCACTGCTCCAACTGGTAGAGCTTCGACGCGTCGTCGGCGAAGTAGACGACCACCTGGCCGGGCAGCGGAAGGTTGGCGAAGCGCCGGTCGCTGCCCCGCGCCCGCGACACGGCGAGGAGGTCGGGCGTCAGCCGGCGCAGCAGCGCGCGGTACACGCGCGTCTGCGCCAGACGCTGACGGCGGGACGTCGTGGGGGCCGTCACGGTGCTCCTCCAGGCTGTCCTCCCGTACGGGGAGCCGGTGGCGAACGTAGCCCTGCACGTCCCGGTCAACCGCGCGACAGGCCACGGGCTACTGTTCGTCGATTGTTCCCGTGCCAGACAGGACGAGCAGCGTGACGACGGCCGTACTGCTCGCCACGGTGGCGGTCGAGCCCGGCCGGCCGGCGGCGGCGCTGGCACTTGGCGGCACCACGGTGCTGGACCGGCTGCACGGCCAGCTGGAGGCGCGGGGCCTCGCCGTGCGGCTGCTCACCCGGCCGGCGCTCCTCGCCGCGGCGTCGCGCGTCGGCGAGCCCGTCGTCGCCGGGGACC
>JALYMN010000446.1 GCA_030773675.1 Actinomycetota bacterium | reverse complement strand
CGGCCGCGATGCGGGTCTCGAAGGCGCGCCGCTGCCGCACGATGTCCTCGACCTGCGCGAACTGCGCCGCGACCTCGACCTGCGGCCCGTCGAGCTCGAGAACGAGCACCGCGACGGCGCCGGCCGGGTAGCCGCAGGCGACGGCCGCCTCGGCCGCCTCGATCGCGAGCGCGTCCATCATCTCGATCGCGGCTGGGACGATGCCGGCGGCGATGATGTCGCTCACCGCGCCCGCGGCGTCCTCGACGCTGCCGAACCCGACCAGCATCGTCTGGACCGCCTCGGGAACCGGGATGAGCCGCAGCGTGACCTCGGTCGCGACGCCGAGCGTGCCCTCGCTGCCGATGAACGCCCCGAGCAGGTCGTAGCCGGGGTGCTCGGGCGCGACGCCCCCGAGGTGGACGACCTCGCCGTCGGGCAGCACGACCTCCGCGCCGGTGACGTGGTTGACGGTGAAGCCGTACTTCAGGCAGTGCGCGCCGCCGGAGTTCTCGGCGACGTTGCCGCCGATGGAGCAGACCAGCTGCGAGGACGGGTCGGGCGCGTAGGCCAGCCTGTGCGGCGTCGCGTCACGGGTGACCCACAGGTTGATGACGCCGGGCTCGACGACGGCGCGCAGGTTGTCGGGGTCGATGCTCCGGATGCCCCGCAGCCGCGACAGCACGACGAGGACCCCGTCCGCGACGGGCAGCGCCCCTCCGGACAGGCCGGTACCGGAGCCGCGGGCCACGAACGGCACGCCGGCCTGCGCGCACAGCCGGATCGTGTCGACGACGTGCCGGCGGGTCTCGGCGAGCACGACGACGCCGGGCACCACCCGGAAGTTGGCCAGCCCGTCGCACTCGTAGGCGCGCAGCTGGACCCGGTCGGTCAGCACTCGCTGTCCACCGACCGCCTCGCGCAGCGCGGCCGCCAGCCGCTCCGTACGCGCCGGTGAGGGCGCGTCCAGCAGGGTCACGGCTCAGCCCAGCCGCTCGTAGGCGGGCAGCGTGAGGAACTCGACGAAGTCGTCGGCGAGCGCGACCTGCTCGAACAGCTTGCGGGCCTCGTCGTACCGGCCGCTCGCGTAGGCCTGCTCGCCGACGGCGGCCTTCACCTTCTCCAGCTCCTCGGTCTCGAGCTGCCGCACGTAGTCACCGGTGATCGCGCTCCCTTCTGCGGTACGCGCGCCGTTGTGGATCCACTGCCAGACCTGCGAGCGGCTGATCTCGGCGGTGGCGGCGTCCTCCATGAGGTTGAAGATGGCGACCGCGCCGTTGCCGCGCAGCCAGGCCTCGATGTACTGGATGCCGACGCTGACGTTGTTGCGCACGCCCACCTCGGTGACCCGGCCGGGCGTTTCCTTGGCGGCGAGCAGCTGCTGCGCGGTGACCTGGACGTCGTCCCGCCTGCGGTCGAGCTGGTTGGGCTTGTCGCCGAGCTTGGCGTCGAACACCTCGAGCGCGGTCGGCACGAGATCGGGGTGCGCCACCCAGGAGCCGTCGAAGCCGTCGTCGGCCTCGCGGGACTTGTCGGCGCGGACGGCAGAGAGCGCGGCGTCGTTGACCGCGGCGTCACGGCGGTTCGGGATGAACGCCGCCATCCCGCCGATCGCGTGCGCACCGTGGGAGTGGCAGCTCTTGACCAGGAGCTCGGTGTAGGCGCGCATGAACGGGACGGTCATCTTGACCTCGGAGCGGTCGGGGAGCAGGAACTCCTCGCCGCGGGTGCGGAACTTCTTGATCATCGAGAAGATGTAGTCCCACCGGCCGGCGTTGAGACCGGAGGAGTGCTCACGCAGCTCGTAGAGGATCTCCTCCATCTCGAAGGCGCCGAGGATCGTCTCGATGAGGCAGGTCGCCCGGATGGTGCCGCGCGGAATGCCGAGGGCCTCCTGGCCGGCGAGGAAGACGTCGTTCCAGAGCCGCGCCTCGAGGTGGCTCTCCATCTTGGGCAGGTAGAAGTACGGACCGAAGCCCTTGTCGAGGGCGATCTTCGCGCTCGTCGTCATGTACATGCAGAAGTCGAAGAGGCTGCCGGAGACGGGCTCGCCGTCGACAAGGACGTGCCGCTCCGGCAGGTGCCAACCGCGGTTGCGGACGACGAGCGTCGCGACCGTGTCGTTGAGCGCGTAGGACTTGCCCTCGGGGCTGGTGAAGTCGATCTGCCGCAGCCAGGCGTTGCGGAGGTTGACCTGGCCCTGCACGAGGTTGTCGAACGTCGGGGTGTTGCTGTCCTCGAAGTCGGCCATGAAGACCTTCGCGCCGCAGTTCAGCGCGTTGATCACCATCTTGCGATCGGTCGGGCCGGTGATCTCGACGCGGCGGTCGACGAGCCCGGGCGCGGGTGAAGCCACCGTCCAGTCGCCGCCGCGGACCTCCGCGGTCTCGGGCAGGAAGTCGGGCAGGGCGCCGGCCGCGAGCTCCGCGTCGCGCTGCGCGCGGCGCTGCAGCAGCTCGGCGCGCCGAGGCCCGAACTCACGCTGCAGCCGGGCGAGCAGGCCCAGCGACTCCTCGGTCAGCACCTGCTCATAGCCGTCGCGCCACTCGGCGCGGACCTCGACTCCGTCGACGTGCGGAACCTGGGGGGCGCTGCTCATGCGGAAGGTCTCCTCGGGGATGCAGTTGTCCAGCACTTGTCCAGCCGTCAGGCCGAGATGTGCCCGGCGTGCGCCTGACGAGCATGCCGCTGCCGCTCGGGCTGGCGACGGCAGGGGGCACTCTGCCCCCGTCCGGCCGGCGAGGGAAGCGCCGCCGGAAGGACGCGCAGGGCGTCCAGGCCGGTGACGGTCGCCCCGCCGCTCGGCCACCAACGCCGTCTCCCCTCGAGCACCGCCTCGTCGCGCTACGCCCGACGGGACTCGGACCCGGCCGGGACGGGCTCGGCCGGCAGGCTGTCGGGCCGCACGCTGTCGACCGGCACGCCCTCTACCGGCACCGCGTCGGCCGGCCCGGGCTCGGCCCGGGCGCTGTCGGCCTGCGCGCTGTCGGCCTGCGTGCTGTCGGCCTGCGTGCTGCCGGCCTGGGTGCTGTCGGACTGCGCGGCGGCCCGCACGGCTCCGGCCACCGCCGAGGCCACCGCCGGGTCGAACACGCTCGGCACGATGAACGAGGCGTTGAGCTCCTCGGGCCGGACGACGTCGGCCAGTGCCCGGGCCGCGGCGAGCTCGGTGACGAGGTCGACGTGGCGCGCGCCGGCGTCCAGCAGGCCGCGGAAGACGCCGGGGAAGGCGAGCACGTTGTTGATCTGGTTGGGCTCGTCGCTGCGCCCGGTCGCGACGACGGCGGCGGTGCGCCGGGCCGCCGCCGGGTCGACCTCGGGGTCGGGGTTGGCGAGCGCGAACACGATGGCGCGCTCGGCCATCGTGGCGATGTCGTCACCGTCGAGGATGCCGGGCGCGCTGACCCCGATGAACACGTCCGCGCCTGCGAGGGCGGCGCGCAGCGTGCCGGTGACCGCGCGGGGGTTGGTGCGCGCGGCGAGGTCGGCGCCGTGCAGGTCGAGGTCGGCGCGGTCGGCGTGCAGCACGCCGGCGACGTCGGCGACGACGAGGTCGCGGGCGCCGGCGGTCAGCAGCAGGCGGGCGATGGCCGAGCCGGCCGCGCCGGCGCCGGACAGGACGATCCGCACGTCCGGCAGCGCCTTGCCGACCACGCGCAGGGCGTTGGTCAGCGCCGCGAGCACGACGATCGCCGTCCCGTGCTGGTCGTCGTGGAACACCGGGATGTCGAGCAGCTCGCGCAGCTGCCGCTCGACCTCGAAGCAGCGCGGAGCGGCGATGTCCTCGAGGTTGATCCCGCCGAAGACCGGCGCGACGAGCTGGACGGTGCGGACGATTTCGTCGACGTCCTGCGTGTCCAGGCACAGCGGCCAGGCGTCGATGTCGGCGAACCGCTTGAACAGCGCCGCCTTGCCCTCCATGACCGGCAGCGCGGCGGCGGCGCCGAGGTTGCCCAGCCCGAGCACCGCGGAGCCGTCGCTCACCACGGCGACCGTGTTGCGCTTGACGGTGAGCCGCCGGACGTCCTCCGGCTGCCGGGCGATGGCCAGGCACACCCGCGCGACGCCCGGCGTGTAGGCCATCGACAGGTCGTCGCGGGTGCGCAGCGGCACCTTGGACCGCACCTCGATCTTGCCGCCGAGGTGCAGCAGGAAGGTGCGGTCGCTGACCTTGCGGACGGTCACGCCGTCGAGCCCGCCCAGCGCGGCGGTGAGCCGCTCGGCGTGCGCCTGGTCACTCGCCGCGCAGGTGACGTCGACGACGATCCGGTCCGGGTGCGACTCGGTGACGTCGAGGGCCGTGACGATGCCGCCCGCGGTGCCGACGGCGGTCGTCAGCAGGCCGACGGACGCCGGATCAGCCGGCACCTCCAGCCGGACGGTGATCGAGTACGACGCGCTCGGGATCGCCATGGCGAGCATCGTCCTCCGCGGGCCACCCGGCCGGGCAGCGACCCGCGGGGGGTCAGGGCGTGAGGCTGAGGCCCTGCGCCTGGACGGCGGCGGAGCAGGCCGCCTCGTCCTGGTCCCCGGTGCCGCCGCTGCCGCCGATCGCGCCGAGCAGCACGCCGTCGCGGTAGACCGGCACCGCCCCGGTCTGCGGGGTGAATCGGCCGTGCGTCATCTCGGTGAGTGCCGCCGCGAAGATCGGCATCGGCGCCATCTTCTCCTTCTGCGCGGCGCTGGGGGCGCCGTACGCCGCCGACGTCCAGGCCTTGCCCTGCGCCACCTCGGCGCTGATCCAGGGGGCGCCGTCCATGCGCGTCAGTGCGACCAGGTGCCCGCCCGGATCCATGACCGCGAACGACATGGGGACGCCGATGTCGGCGGCGGCGGCGGTGCGGGCGGCGGTGAGCAGGCCGAGGGCCTCGTCGAGAGTCAGCACCGCGCCATGACACCAGCCGCGCGGGCCGCGGACGACGGTGGGGCGGCCGTCAGCGGCGCAGCGTCCGGGCGACGAAGGCCTCGACAGCGGCGAGCACCGGCTCGCCGCCCCACAGGTCGGCCACCCGCGCCTCCCACTCGGGGCGCCGGGCGTCGATGCGCTGGCGCACGTCGGCCTGCAGCTGCTGCTTGGTCAGCGCGAAGGCCTCGGACGGCACGGCGGCGAGCTGCCCGGCGACGGCCAGCGCCCGGTCGAGCAGCCCGGACG
>JALYMN010000445.1 GCA_030773675.1 Actinomycetota bacterium | reverse complement strand
CAGGAGGCCTGGTCGGCCGCGGCCGAGGCGGACGCCGCTCTGCGCTGGCAGGCCGCTCGGCTCGCCGCGGTCGAGCCGCACCGCGGCGCCGACCCGCACCTGCTCGACGCGCTGCTGGACGGCGTGGCCTGCCAGGAGCGCCTCGTCACGGCCGTCGCCGACCTGGTGGCGGCGAGCGCCGACCCGACGCTCGGCAGCCGCGACGCCTCGGCCGCGCGGCGGCTGCAGGACGTCACCGACCGCCTGCACGGCCTGGCCGACGGGCTGCGCTCGCTGCGGTAGCCGTGCCCCGCCGACGAACCGCCCGCAGGCGCGGCCGACAGGCCCCGGGAACGCCGACGGGCCGCCCGACAGCGCGTGCTGCGGGGCGGCCCGTCTCGTGCGTCGCGGGGCGACTGCCTGTCGGTCAGTCGTCCCAGGGCCCGAAGTCGTCCACGGGCGTTCCTCTCTGTCCCGCGCGGGGCGCGGTGCGTGTGTACGGCGGTCCTTGGCGGGACCGGCTTGGGGCATGACCGGCGCTTGCCGCTCACGTGCACGTCGTCGGGCACGGAGCTCTGTCGGCGTCGCGGTCCGGACAGCCGCGGGGCGGGCTGCTCTCGGGGCAACGCTCGCTGTCACATCGTCGTTCCCGCGCCCCGGCTTGAGGACTACCCGTCCGGGTGGTCAGAGCGGGTCAGGGCCGGTAGCGGGTGCGCCCCAGCGGACGCCGCTCCGCGCGGCCGGCGAGTGGGACGGGCGCCGGACCGGGCTGGCAGTGCGGGCACCAGTAGGTCAGCCGGTCGTGGGGAGCGCGGCCCTGCTCGGCCGAGGCGATCCGTGTGCCGCACCGGCGGCACGGCCGGCCGGTGCGCTCGAAGACCCAGTGGTCCTCGCCCAGACGCAGCGACCCGGTGGTGGACTGCTCCCAGCGGCCCTTGTTCGCCTGCAGCAGCCGGGCCGCCGTGACGGTGACGGCGCGCAGGTCCGTGACGTCGCCGACGCGCTGCCAGGGTGCAGGCCGCGCAGGAACAGCACCTCGCAGCGGTACAGGTTGCCCAGTCCCGCCAGGACCCGCTGGTCGAGCAGCGCCAGGCCGAGTTCGCGGTCGGGGTCGCCCCGCAGGTTCGCAACGGCCCGGTTGGGGTCCCAGTCCGGCCCGAGGACGTCGGGCCCGAGGTGCCCGACCACCCGGTCCTCGTCGTCGGTCGGCAGCAGCTCGACCACGGGCAGCCGGTAGCCGACGGCCTGCCACGCGGCGTTCTCCAGCACGACGCGCACCTGCCACTCGGGTCCGCCGGTGCGGCGGTCGCCCTCGCGGTACAGGTGCCACACCCGTCCATGCGGAAGTGCGTATGCAGGGTGAGGCCGCCCTCGACGCGGGTGAGCAGGTGCTTGCCGCGTGGCACGACCTCGCGCACCGAGCGCCCGGACAGGTCGGTGGGAGCGAGCGCCGGCACCCGGAAGTCGGTCCGCAGCAGCACGCGGCCGGCGAGCGCGTCGTGCAGCCGCTGGCCGGCCAGCCAGACGGTGTCGCCCTCGGGCACGCGCTACCGCCGTCCGGTGCCGCGCGGCGGGGCGTAGCCGGGCCGTCCGGCCGTCCGCCGGGTCCGGCTGCCGAAGGACTCCTCGTTCACCCCGCGGCGCAGCCCGGGCCGGGTCGGCCGCTCGGCCAGGCTGGGTGCCGGTCCGGGCTGGCACGACGGGCACCACCAGGTCTCCCTGGCGTACGGGGTGCCGGTCGCGTCGCGGAACACCACCGGTGTGCCGCAGCGGCGGCACGGGCGCTCGGCCCGTCCGTAGACCCAGTGCGTCTGGCCGCGCCGCGTGTCGCCCGTGGTGACCTGGCCGGGGTGCTCGAGCGAGTGCTGCATCATCCGCCGCGCCAGCCGCACGGCGGCGGGCAGGTCGACCTCGCGCACCGGCGTCCAGGGCGAGTGGCCGCGCAGGTAGCAGGTCTCGACGGCCCACAGGTTGCCGATGCCGGCGAGGTTCTTCTGGTCGAGCAGCGCCTCGACGAGCGGCCGGTCGGGGTCGGCGGACAGCCGGCGCACCGCCTCGTCCTCGTCGAAGTCCTCGGCGAGGACGTCGGGCCCGAGGTGCCCGACGACGCGGGCCTCGTCGGACGTCGGGAGCAGCTCGAGCACCGGCACGCGCAGCGCGTACGCCGTGGGGCCGTCGGTCTGCAGGACCAGGCGGACCTCCTCGTCGAACCGCGACGGCAGCCGCTTGCCGGGCCCGACGAGCTGCCAGGCGCCGTCCATCTCGAAGTGGGTGTGCAGGGTGAGCCCGGCGTCGCCGTCGCCGGCGCTGAACCGGGCGAGCATGTGCTTGCCGCAGGAGTCGAACGCCAGCACCCGCCGGCCGGACAGGTCGGCGGTGGCGTGCTGCGGCACCCGGAAGTCGGACCGGACGACGGTGCGCCCGACCAGCCCGTCGGCCATCCGGCGGGCGGCCTTCCAGACGCTGTCACCCTCCGGCACGTCGTCCATGGTCGCTCAGCCGGACGGCGGCCGCCGCCGCGCCGCCGCTCGGGCGTCCGGCAACGGGTCGGCTCCGACGACGTCGCGCCGCCGCTCGGCGCGGCGACGAGGCCGAACAGCAGCGCGCCGACGCCGACGAGTGGATCGCCCCGGACGCCGAAGAAGAGCGTCACGGCCGCGACGACGGCCCAGGGACGGTCGGCGCGGGAGAGGCTGGACGTTGCGCCCTGCGACTGGAGCAGCGTCACGCGCTGCCCAGTGGGACGGGGGGCGCCTCGACCAGCGTGCCGGGTGCGGGCGGGTCGGGCAGCCGCGGCAGGGTTCGCACCTCCGCCGAGGCGAGGGCGAGGGCCATCGTCGCCACGCCCAGCAGCCCGCCGCCGACGAGCACCTCGACGCTGCCGAGCCGCGCGGCGACCGGACCGGCGAGCAGGTAGCCCAGCGGCAGCAGGGCGAGCGACCCCATCCAGTCCCAGGCCGAGACCCGCGACAGCAGGTGCGGCGGGATGCGCTGGGCCAGCGCCGTCTCCCACCACACAGCGAACAGGCCGATGCCGAGGCCGGCCAGCGCCATGAGGGTGTAGAGCACCGGGCGCGGTGGGCCGAGCCCGTACACCGCGATGCAGCCCGGCCAGGGGACCGACCAGGCGGCGGCGGCGAGCATCGGCCGCGCCGGCCGCCAGCGCGCGCCCAGCAGCGCGCCGCTGATCGTGCCGACGCCCCAGGCCGCATTGGCCAGGCCGTAGACCGCGTCGCTGCCGTAGACGGCGCGTGCGACGTCCGCGCCGAGCACGAAGAACGGCGCCAGCGCGACGAGCAGCGTCAGGGAGAAGCACAGGACGAGCACCCAGACCCACGCGCGCTCGCGCACGGCCTGGCAGCCGTCGCGCAGCTCGACGAGCATGCCGGTGCGCTCGGTCGGCGCGCCGCGCGGACGGGGGCGCACGAGCAGCAGCAGCGCGGCCGACACGGCGAAGGTCGCCGCGTCGAGGGCGAACGCCGCCGCGCCGCCCACGCCGAGCACCAGGGCCGTCGCGAGTGCCGGGGACGCGATCTGCGCGACCTCCCGGCTCACCCCGGTCAGCGCCTGCGCTCCCTGGATCTGGTGCTCCGGCACGGTCTGCGGCACGAGGCCGGCGTACGCGGGCCGGAAGAAGGCCTCTGCCGTGCCGAAGAGCACCCCGATGACCACCATGTGCCAGATCTCGAGCGCGCCCGTCGCGATGAGCACGGCAAGCACGCCGTGCAGCACGCAGCGGACGACGTCCGAGACGACCATGACGAGCCGCCGCGGGAGCCGGTCGGCCACCACCCCGCCGACCAGCACGAACAGCGCCAGCGGCAGGGTGTAGGCGGCGAGCACGACGCCGACGTCGGACGGGTCGCCGGTGCGCCGGGTGACGAACAGCCCGACCGCGACGAGGATCAGCCCGTCGCCGAGCACGCTCGCGCTCTGCCCCAGCCAGAGCAGGCGGAAGTCGCGGTTGCGCAGGACGAGGAGCACGGCTCGACGCTACGGGCGCTGTCCGACATTTCTCGGCGCCCGAGCAGTGGCCCCGTCTCAGGCGCGCAGGCGCAGCCCGCGCGGGGTGGGGCGGAAGCCGGCGTGCTCGAGCGCCAGGCCGAGCGGCGAGGTCAGCGCAGGCTCCCCGTCGGCCTTCTCCACCGTCAGCCGACCGAGCGCCCCGTCGCGCACGGCCAGCGCCAGCGCGTCGACGGCCGGGCCGAGGCAGGTGTCCTCCTCGCGGAACGACAGCAGGCTCTTCCCGCCCCGCTCGACGTACAGCACGAGCCCGCCGTCGACGAGGACGACGAGCGCGCCCGCCTTGCGGCCCGGCTTGTGCCCCTCGAGCGGGGGCCACGGGAGCGCGGCGCCGTACGGGTTGGCCGGGTCGGTCGCGGCGAGCACGACGGCGCGGGCCTCGTCACGGCGCCGCCGCTGGTCGCCGTACCCCGTCTGGTGGCGGGGGGCGTCCCAGCCCCCGGGCACCGGCGCGGTCCACAGCGGCTC
>JALYMN010000444.1 GCA_030773675.1 Actinomycetota bacterium | reverse complement strand
TAGGCGAGGGTGCCGGCGCGGGCGAGCCGTCCCAGGGTGAGCGCGAGGTAGGTGGAGGCGGAGTAGGTGGTCTTGGCCAGGGCGGTGTGGCCCCAGGCCTGGACGAGGCGGGCGAACCCGTCGGGCTAGCGGTGGGCGTAGGCCCGCTCGACCAGGCCGTACTCGAACCAGCCGGGGCCGAGGCTGGCCAGCGCGGCGGGGAGCTCGCTGGCGAGGTTGAGCTCCTCGGCGAGCCCGCTGATGCCGTGCACGGGCGGGGGCGGGGGAACCTCGAGCCAGGACCAGGGGGCGGGGCTGGGGTGCCCGTCGCGGCGGGTGCAGGAGTGGGCGATGGTGCCGTCGGCGGGCCGCTGGCCGGGCGACCACTCGTCCGTGTGGAAGGGGCAGACCTGTCCGCTCATGCCGTCACTCCGCCACCGGCTCGGTCTCGTCGCGGCGGCGCAGCTCGTCGTAGGGCACTCGCCGGGTCTCGTCGGCGCGTCCGTCCGGGCTGAAGGTGATGCCCTGCTGCTCGAGCTGCTGGCGGCAGTAGTCCGGGCCGCGTCCTTGCTCGTCGTGCCACCGCGGGTTGATCAGGCCGCCCTCCATCAGGACCTGCTTGGCGTTGGGGAAGTCCGGCATCGTCGCGGCTGCTCGCCCGACTCCCCGCGCGGCCTTGACGTCGCCGCGCACGGCGATCGAGATGTCGCCGTAGGTGGTCCACTCTCCCGGGCGCAGCCGGGAGGCCACCCGCTTGAACACGGTGCTGGTGGTGCGGTAGCGGGGCGCCAGCCGCCAGCGCTGTGGGGTGACGCCGGGAACGAGCTCGACCATGCCCGCCCGCTCCAGCGCCTGCAGGGTCGAGTAGGTGTTCGGCACCTCGTAGCTGATGGCGCTGGCGACGTCGGAGGTCTTCAGGCCCTCCTCCGCGGCCAGGCCGGCCACCTCCAGGATCTGCTGCTGGCGCTGCCCCCGTCCGACCGGGATCTCGACCTCCTCGACAGCCAGGTCCGGCACGGCGGAGCTGGTCTCAAGGTCCGCGGCCAGGGTGAGCAGGGCGTTGCCCGTCACGCGGGCGAACCTGGCAAGGGCGAGCGTCGGCTCTGACACTGTGTGCTCCTGTTACCTGGGGATGAGTGGCCTGCACAGTGAAGGCGCTCTTGTATCGCCCTGTCAACTGCCGGGCACAGGCAGGCACAGGAGCGGGGCAACGTTTACGGGAGTTCGTGCGCGGCGCGGCGGGCAGCGCTGTGCCAGCCTGAGCGGGGCGGGGAGGTGCTGATGCTGCTGGATCGGTTCGACGAGGGCGCCCAGCACGTCTTGGAGGCTGCCGAGGAGCTCGCGCGGCAGCACGACCAACCGACGGTCGAGCCCCAGGCGCTCCTGGCAGCGCTCGCCCAGCACCCCCGGCCCACGGCTACACGTCTCCCTGCAGGTGCTGGCAGCGCCCGAGGATCTTCCTGACCGTGCTGTGGCTGGACTGGGCGAGCGGGCGTCGGAGTCGTGGCGTGGCGAGGTGCGGCTGGCGCAACCAGCCTGGCTGGGGGTGGAGTCCACCTTCAGATAGGGACGGCAGGGGGCAGTGCGGCGACGGGACGAACGGGCGTACCCCGGTAGTCCCTTGTGACCAGATTTCCCCCGTTTCGGCACAGTTCGGGGCTTCGGCACGCACAGTCGCACGGACCGCTTGCCGCCGAGACGAGGACACCATGACGACTGAGCCCGGGCACAGCGCGCCGGAGGTTCTGGCCCCCGAGCGCCCTGCCACCGCCAGCACCTCGATTCTGGACGCGGCCGGCGACCCAACGACGCCGCTCGTTCCGCTGCAGCCGGGTGCGAGCTCGGCCGCGGGCGCCCACGTCGCCATGCTGCCGCAGCAGCCGGTCGCTTCGCCGCCCGGGCACGCGCCGGCGGTGTCGACACAGGTCAACGTGCAGGTGACCGCACCGGCCGCGCCGCAGATCGTCATCCAGATGAAGCAGCACGGGCTGTTCGTGCGGGCGCTTTGGTACGTGTTCGTCGGCTGGTGGCTGTCCGGGATGCTGATGTTCGCCGCGGGTGTGTGCATCGCCAGCGTCGTCCTGCTGCCTGCGGGGCTGGCGATGGTGAACCGGCTGCCTCAGGTAATGACGCTGCGGCCACGCTCGACGGCAGTCACCGCCGCGCTGCTCGCGAACGGCTCCATGCAGTACACGATCGGGTCAGCTGCGCAGCGCAGCATGCTCGTCCGGACCGCCTACTTCTGCTTCGTCGGTTGGTGGGCCGGAATGCTGGTCATGGCCGCAGCGTGGCTGCTGTCGGTGCTGATCGTCACCATGCCGCTGGGCTTGATGCTGCTCAACCGCGTGCCGGCTGCGGTCACGCTCCGCAGGAACTAGGCGCACGATGGACAAGAAGCAGATCATCGTGATCCCGCCGCAGGTGGTGAGCGTCAACGTCTCCATCGACGTCGGCGCCGGACAGGCCGCGCCGGCTCAAGGCCAGCAGGCACAGGTGCCAACGCAGGGCGGGGCGCCGGCCGGGCACGAGTTTGGCTCACCTCGGACCCAGGTGAACACGGCGGTCACAGTAGGTGCGCCTCCGGCATGGGGCGCGGCCCCTCCGCCGGTGCCGTCCGGGCCCTACGTGCCCCTGTTCAGCATGCCGACCTCAGACGTGCTGCGCCGAAATCTCCCGGGGCTCGCCCGGCCGGCGTCACTACCGCTCGGTGACCACGTGCACTCCGTCGATTGCGCCGAGAACGGGTGCCCGCTGCTGGCGGCGTCGCTGCCGCCGCGACCGAAGATCCGGCCGTGGGCGATGTTGGGCTGGTTGCTGGTAGCGCTGGTCGTCTGGGTGATCCAGTACTCGCTGGTGGTGCCACTCGCCTACCTGGGCGCTGTCGCTCGCACCGGCGTCATGCAGGCAGTGGGATGGGTGGCCATCCTGCTGTTCGGGTTCGGGCCGTTGTACGCGCTGTTCTACCTGTGCTCACCGGCCGTCCCACGTGCTGCTCTGCGCCCGTGGGGGCTCAACGAGCTGCAGTAGTAGCCCCGAGGCCTCGAACACCCTCATCGTCGGCCAGCCCCAACGGCGCGACTGCCCGAGCCAGGGCAACGCACCCGACTTGTAATCGGGCGAGCCCTCCTCGACAGGCCACCGCGCGCAGCTTCCAGTGACGCCGGGTCGCGCGCGCGTGCCCGGCACCAGGAGCAGTGCTACCGTCCCGCGGTAAGCACGGCCTCCGGGCTTGCGCATTCCGGGAGAGCCGAAGGTAGGAAGGCTATTATGACCGGCTGGAATCCGCTTACCTCAGCAGCTAGCGGGGCGTCCTTCGCCGGGCTGTTGGCGGCGCTCGTGATTGCGGTTTCCATACAGATTGCCTTCCAGGCAAGTAATAACAGATCCGACCAGTCAATGAGTCTCAAGGCCGCGACGCCCACGTTGGTAACGCTCATGGTGGCGTCCTACCTATACATCGTCCTCGATGGAATTCCGTCTACTTCCGGCGAGGTCGCGGACGCTCTAGGACCTAAAGTCGCAGCGCTCCTTGCGGACAGTGAGACAAGTTTCGACGGGCAGGAGCAGATCCTGGCCGCTGTTGAGGACTATGCACAACTTGCGGCACGCGGCTTCGCAATGGCCGGCACCGTCCTAGCCCTAGGTGCCCTCATGACCCTTTTCATTGTCGTAGCCGCCGTGTTTGACAATACATCCCTCCCCAACTCGGCAGCACCATCGGGTCATGGGCCGGCTCAACAACTGACTGGGGCAGAAGCGGAGGCGCGTGTATGGGCCCTGGCGGTGCTCCGCGTTGCAGCGGCGGTCCTCGTCGCCGTTCTCCTCCTCGGCTACCAAGTGGGTGCATCCGCGGCAGGGCGCGGCGTCGGGTGGGCTTGGTGGCTCGCCCACAGCGTCGCTTTGGGGCTGCCCCTAGTGCTCGTCTGGTTTAGAGGCGTATTGCCGCTGAGCGTCAAGCAGCCTGTCTACGCCTGCCTAAACTGGAGCAGACGAAGTGCGCGCGCGCTGGTTGCGGTCACACTGCTGGCCGGGGTACCAGCTGTGGCGGTGTTGTCCGTCATCACCGCCGGTCGTGCTCACGCTAACGACATATCCCTGAACGGCATCTCGTTCGCCAGTGGCATCTACTACGGGCTAGCCGCGGCCGTGCTCGTTCTCGCACTAGAGCGGCGTGCCGCAGTTCGCGTACCTGCGCTCGGCGCTACGGCAGTTACGGGCGATACCTGCCCCGTTAGCGGCGACTGGGAGGTCGTCGGAGTGGAGCCCATCAAGATAGCAGCAACAGCCGGGGGGCAGATGCCGGCACATCAAGGTCACAGAACGGTTTGGCGGCTCACTCGCTACACGTAGCAAGGCGCTGGTCGAGGGCTTGGGCAGGCTTGAGGAGGGAGCAGCGGTTCACGGGAGCTAACGATTCCACTGCTTGCCAGCGGTGCGCGCCAGTTCGCGCACTCCCGTCGTCCTCGTCAGCGCGCAAGCACGAGGTCACCATCCGCGCTTACTAGCGCCTTGGCTTGTTGTGCACCGTCACCGACCCGTCCGCCAGGACCTCGAGCCGGCGGTGGTCGCCGCCAGTGAGCTGCAGGGCCTGGCGCCAGGCACGGGGGTCGGGTCGGCGCACCACGACCTCAAGGGCGCGGCGTGAGCGGGCGGCAGGGCGGTGCTGCATGGCGATCATCGTGACGGTGCGGGCGGAGGTGCCGGAAGAAACGCCGCGATGCTAAACGTGAAACTCCAACAACTCCGGCTCTATCAGCCCGTGCTGTGCATTCAGCAAATAGGCGTTTCTCCACACGCCGGCCTGAAGTAGGCGGTACAACTTCTCTGCGAGTTCGATGAAACCGTCGTCGACGCGCGTCGTGTCCTGTGCTGTCGCGAGCGTATCGACGTAGGCTGCCAGGTCCGACACGGCTCGGGCGCCGGTTACGAGTACGCCGGCCTCGTGGTTGGTGACGGCGGTGGCAGAGGCATTCGCCGAGCCGACGAAGGCGGGGCGTGGCGGGCGAGGAAGGCGGGGCGGTGCTGCATGGCGATCATCGTATCCGTGCTGGCGGAGGTGCCGGCAGAATCGCCGCGATGCTAAACGTGAAACTCCAACAACTCCGGCTCTATCAGCCCGTGCTGTGCATTCAGCAAATAGGCGTTTCTCCACACGCCGGCCTGAAGTAGCGAAAGGCGCTCGAATATCCCGTTCATGGGTGATTCGGGACAAAGAACTGCCCCGAGAATCAGCCCCGACAACCCGTTGACACTGCGTGCGGACAGTGCCACTGTGCGCTCCCTCGCTCAAGGAGGCAGACGGGCGAGACGGTGCGACACCGCCGGACCTGCAGCACCAGCAGGTCCGGAGTCCGCTCCGTGAGCAGTCCGTCCAGACCGCAGCGCAGGCCCAGCCCCCGCCACCCAGCACGTCTTTCCGGCCTTCCGCCCGACGTGCTGCCAGGCACTGCACACGCGTCCCGCCGACGTCTTCGACGTCGCTCCGCGCCCGACGCTCACAACGTCCCGCGAGACCGCGCTGCCCGCGCGGCCTCGATCGACGGAGGCCGCCATGACACTGTCCGCGCCGGAAGGCCCACTGAGTTCGCCGTTCCTGACCGAGTGGAGTGCCGAAGCCGAAGCCGCCGCGCAGCAAGCGCAGACCGCCCCGCCGCCGGCCGCGCCGGCGGTCATGGCCGAGTCGCCGCTGGCGAGCCCGTTCTCCGGGTTGGAGGCCGGACTCACCCTGGCGGACGTCGGTGCGCCGAGCTCGACCTCGGCCACAGCCGCGGAGGTGTGGCACGAGCTTCGCGACGAGGCCTTCACCGAGTCGCTCGTCGACCTGGTGAGCGAGGCCCGCGCGCTGCTGAGCGAGCAGCCGCTCGGTGAAAGCGCCGCCACGCGCAGCGAGCTCGGCGAGCAGCGGCTGGCGGAGCATCTCGAGCCGCTGGCGCTGGCCGCCGAGCAGATGATCGACACGGTCGACCGTGAGATGAGCGCTGCCGGCCCGGCCGGACTGGGCCCGGGCGAGCTCGAGCAGCTCGTCGACGGCAGCCGGCCGTCCGTTGCCGACCCGGCGATGGAGGGGTTCCTGCGCGGCCTGGGAAACGTGCTCAAGAAGGGCTTCGCAGTCGCCGGCAAGGTCGTCAAGACCGTCGCGCTCGGCCCCCTCCTCTCGCTGCTGCGCCGCGCGGTGCGACCGCTGCTCGAGGGCGTCATCAAGTTCGCGCTGAACCGCATCCCGGCGCCGTTGCGTGGCGTCGCCCGCCAATTGGCGCAGAAGGTCCTCGGCCTGCTCGGCGAGACGCCGCAGGGTGAGCAGGCCGTGCCCGGCGAGCGCGACCACGACATCGCCGCGCCGGTGACCGAGCTCGAGAGCTCCTTCCGTGCCCACCTGACCGCCGCACTCCTCGCGACCGACGAGACCAGCCGCGAGAACGTCATGGATCGGTTTGCCGCGGACGTCACGAGCGTTGCCGAGAACACTCTCGAGGTGGCCGAGGACGCCCGCGAGACGTTCGTCGCGCAACTGGTCAACAGCCCGGACCCGCAGAGCACCGTCGGGCCGGCCACCGAGCAGTTCCTGCCGGCGCTCCTGGCGCTCAAGCCGGCGCTATCGGCCGCGGTGAGCATGATCGGGCGCGATCGGGTGGTCGGCACGTTGGCCGGGCTGCTTTCTCCGCTGTTGGCGAAGTTCACCGATCCCCAGGTGGCGGACCAACTCGCTCGCGCGCTCGTCGGCGCAGGCCTGTCGATCGTGGCTGAGGTTGCCGAGGCACCGAGGACCGGGCCGGGCGTTCCCGAATCGGTCGCGCGGGCCCTCGCGCAGACCCTCGAGGAGGTCGTCGCCGGACTGCCAACCAGCGCCGAGATGCTGCGCGACGAGGCGGTGCTCGCCGCCGAGGCGCTCAGCGCCTACGAGAGTGCACTGCCCACCATCGTGCCCGAGCAGCTGCTGCGCGCGGAGCTGCGCGCCTCCAACGGCCTAGGTGGCGCCTTCGTGCGGGTGCCGCGCACCCGATACCTGCGGTTCACCAACGTTCCCTCGGTCGAGATCACCCCGGCCATGGCGGCGCAGGTCGTGTTCCCCGACGGCATGCCGCTGCAGTCCTTCCTGCGTGACCGGTACGGCGCCAGGCCCGGGCAGCCGGTGCGGGCGCGCGTTCACGTCTTCCAAGCGGTCGCTGGCACGCACCTGGCCGACATCGTCGCCGGCGAGCGGCGCGTCCCGGGCCTCGGTCCGAACCCGTCCGGTGGGATGCGCAATGCGGTGACCAAGTTGCTGCCGCTGACCCGCGCGGTCGCCGGCGCGCTGCTCGGCCAGCCGGGGCTGGGTCGCGATGTGTCCGCCGACCGGCCCGGCGCCAGATTCGTCTACCTGGAGCCGACCAGCCTGACCGAGACGGTGGCGGTCGTGCCTCGCCGGGTGACGCCGGTCGCCGTCCCCGCGCAGCGGCAGCCACTCGGGCCGATCATGGGTACTAACGCTCCTGTGGCGCCTGCCTCGCCTGCGCCCTCCGCGGCCCCCGCGCCGCAGCAGACTCTCGGCACGGTCGACGGCCGCGGCATGCCCAGCCAGGCCAACCTCACCGTCCGGCTGACCGCCGACGAGATCCGCCTCGCGGTGTTCATCGCGGAGACCCGCGCGCAGGAGGTCGTGGTGCTCGTACGGCGGCAGGCGCCGCTCGCCGAGATCCTGCGCAAGGTCGGCGAGGTGCTCAACCGCGCGCTGACCAACACCGGGCAGGCACCCCTGTCGCACGTACGCATCGAGCGCGAGTCGCTGGAGGCCGAGACGTTGCAGGCCGAGGCGTACTCGCCTGAGGGGGAGGCCAGCGGGGCCTCGGCCGCCGTGCGCGCAGTCGCGAACGTGGTGCTGCGTCGCGTGAGGGAGTGGGCCGCTGGGCAGGTCCGTGAACTGCTGGGTCGCTCCGCGGCGGAGTTCGTCCGCGCGACCGAGGACTCCAAGCACGGTGTGACGATCGTGTGCAGCTTCCGTCGAGTGCCGCTGCTCTCGATCGTGCGCAGCGTGCTGAACGGCAACCTGCTCGCACTGCGGCAACTCGATGCGGCGTCCGCCCTGCCGGGCGTAGCCAGTGCCATCGTCGTGCCCGGCTTCACCCGCTGACGCCGATGTCCGCTCTGATGCAAGGCGCGGCCGGCCCGGACCGGCGAATGCCGACGGCCGCTGCGTGGCCGGTGCTGACGGCGCTGGACCTGCGCGCACCCCTGCCACGGCCGGAGGTCGGCCCCAACCCGGCCGCGCGCGCCCTGGACGACGCCGCCGCGGCGCTCGTCGGCGAGGTGCGCGACCAGGTGCTGCGACAGGTCGCGCATTGGACCGAGGCCGTCGAGCAGCTCTCCGAGCGGGAGGCGCTGGCGCCACTCGCGGCATGGGCCCAGTTGGAGCGGTACCTCGGCATGGCGCTGCGCGGGATGCTCGACGACGCCGTCGCGCGGCTGCGTGCGCAAGCCCTGGCGGTGCGGGCCGAACTTGCCGCGGCACGCACCCCCGCTGAGGTGGAGGGCGCCCGCCGACAGCTGGTCAGGTTCCGGCGCAGGTACCTGCAGACCGAGACGCTGGTGACCTTCTACACGCACGCGGTCACCTGCCGGAGCACCGAGTCCATGGCCCGGCTGCTGACGACGTGCGACCTGCTGGCAAGTGCCGCGATACGCGTAGCGTTTGAACCGCTCGGACTGCCCGTGCCACCCGTGCTGTCCTACGTCGACTCGGGGCTCGGAGCGAGCATCCTCCGCCACGGGCTGCGGCTGCACGACGGCGCCACCGTGTCGCGCGTCGCCAGCATCAAGATCGCGCTGCACAACTTGCCGACCCCGACCGCCGTGCTGCACGAGGCAGGACACCAGGTCGGCTTCAGCACCAACGCCAACGGTGAAGTGGCCGCTGCGCTGCAGGCGCTGGACCCGCTCGTCGGTCCCTCCTGGTCCACGTGGGCGTCGGAGATCCTCGCCGACGCCATCGCCGTCGCCGCCGCCGGCTTCGGTCCCGTCGCCATGCTGCACGACGTCGTCGCCGGCGAGGTCGCGCAGGTGTACACCACCGTCCCCGGCGACCCGCACCCGCCGGCGCTGCTGCGGGTCAGCGCGAACGTGGCCTTCTGCCGGGCCCTGTTCGGTCCCGGCCCGTGGGACGGCCTCGACCAAGCCTGGCGCGTCACCCATCCGGTCACCGCGGCACCTGCTGTGGAGCGGGCGGTGCTCGCCCAGTCCGTGGCGCTGCTGCCGGAGATCGCCCGCACGGTGCTGCAGACGCCCTACACGGCGTTCGGCGGGCGCTCGCTGGCTCAGCTGTACCAGGCCGACCGAGTGCGGCCTCACTCGCTGGCCGAGCTCGAGCGCACAGCGGGACCCGCCCTGTGGACGAGCTCCGTGTACCTGAGCAACGAGCTGCTGCGACTGCTGGCCCTGGACACCTACCGGATCGCCACGCAACCCGACCGGGTCCGCCCGCTGCTGGCGCACGTGCGGGAGTGGATGTTGCGCGCCGGACAACCCCTGTGAGAGGAGAACCGATGACCATCCACACCGCGTCGGCGGACGGCTCGGACAGGTCCGTCCTGCCGCTGAGCCCGGACCAACAGGAGGTCGTCGACCTGTTCGAGGTGATGGACGAGGGGTTGTCCCCCCGCTCGCAGGCCGCGCGCGTCGACCCGCGCCTGCGGTTGCGCAGAGATCTCCTGCGCAACCTGGGACCGGAGCTGGACGAGTTGTACGTCGAGCAGCCGCTCCTGCCCCCCCACCCCGTCAGGACTTCGCCTCCCCGTACTACGGGCGCACCCAGAGCGCCTCCACGGTTGGCACTGCCCCTGCCATGGACCTCCGGGCCGAGGCTGGCGTCGAGACGTCCGACGGTGACCCGGCCACCGGCGCGCCCGACACGGGGGGTGGAGCCACGCTCGACGCGCAGCAGGAGCTGCAGCAGGCCGAGCAGGATCTGGAGACGGACAATCTCCCCGTCCCCACCGGCACCCACTCTTTGTACAGCTATATGGGCAAGCCCGTGGTCCAGGACCTGTCAGTCGACGAGCAGAAGGGCTTCTTCGAGAGGGTCGTTCGTCTCGCCCAGGCTCGAGCGCGCGTCACCCCCAGGTGGGCGGGCAAGGACGGCGCCGGGTACGGCATGGAGTCGATGGCCAGGAAGAAGTTGCGTGAGCTGCAGAAGCAGGACGAAGCGGCAGAGAACGGCTGAGGAGGCCCTCGTGTTCATACGTCTGGAGCGGATCCTCAACGATCCGTTCAGCCCGACGAACCCCGCGTCCGTCTTCCGACGGCCGCCGAGCCAGGTTTCCGGCGAGCTGGACGACCTTTGGAGCATGCGCCTGCTGAGTTGGAACGGGTATCAGCAGGACGAGCTCGAGCAGCTGCGCGGCAGCGCCCCGCCCCGGCTCTACCGGTACGCCCTAACCGGCAACAAAGCCATTGTGGATAGGGGTGACGAGTTCGAGGGCGGCGTGCTGACGAACCACCTCATGTTCGCCTACCTGTGCGAGGCGACGGGGATGTACGAGATCTTCGCGCGGGTCATCTACGAGTTCGATTCCGGCCTGCGTCGCGACGTGCTGACCCCGGCCGCGCAGAGCTGGCTCTGGATGGCGAAGGTTGCTGTTCTTCACGCAGCCGATCACGCACTCGGTGTTGTCGATCGCCTCGACGCTAAACCCCGACATTCGGGCGATCCGCGCCAACGACTACGCGCGGATGTTCGCCTTTCCACTGCCCGGAGCCCAGTGGAACAACGCGCCCCGGCCCACCGCCATCGCGACCCAGGTCAACCGCGACTTCGCACCGATCCTCGAGGCGTTCCTGGCCGAGTCGTGGCGCGGCATCGTCAACCGCAACAACTCGACCGGCGCGAACAGCGCGGACGATGCTGCGATCGCCCGGCTGGCCACCCGCCTGTTCGACATGCTCACCACGATGCGCCGCTACGGCAACGTCGACCGGCACGAGTTCGTCCACGTCACGACGTTCGAGTTCTTCTTCCAGACCCTGATGGCCGACTACCCCGTGATCCGCGACCTGCGCGCCGAAGCGTCGTCCGGCTACGAGCGGCTGCGCAACGTCGCAGCAGCGGTCGGGATGCGACCGCACCCGCACGGCGACCAGTTCCTGCGGCTCGCCGAGACGCTGCCCCGGCTGCTGCGGCTCATCGAGACCGGACTGCTGAACACCAACACCAACGCCGGCGTGGTGTACGCCGGGGTGGTGAACCCGGTGCGCGACCTCATCGAGGACGTGCTGGTCAACTGGATCGCCGCGACAGGACGGGACCTGAAGAACCAGGTCACCCTCACGAACGAGATCCGCACCCTGGTCCCGCCGCCCCGGTCTGCCGCCGGGCCGCTGTCCTCGAGGGCGGTGCCGCAGCCGGGTGCGCCGTTCACCGGAGCCGGCCGGTAGCCCGAAAGGCAGGACACGTGAGCGCCGCCCGCGGCGCCCAGCAGCAGCCGCTGGGGGAGGTTGCCCGGCGCGGCCTGTCCTCCCCCGCCCGGTCGGCGCTCCGGGAACGCTGGTGCTGATCAGCCCGGGCCGACGCCGACCTATAAGATCTTGAACAATCCGGGTGTCGCGCCGAATCGGGTGTTCGAGGCGGTCCGGGAGCTGGTCGGGCAGACCGGGGCGCTGCGCGGCAAGACCCGGCGGGCGCTGGACTCCATCGTGCTGGACGACGCGGTCGCCACTCAGGACACCGTCACGCAACTGATCGCGGCGGTCCGCCGGGTCGCCCGCACCCTGCCCACGGGCAGCGGCTGGTGCAGACCGCGGCGACGCGCTCGGGGCATGACTACTGTCGGCCGGGCAAGCCGGAGATCGCCGGGGACGACCCGCCCCGCCCGCGAGCAGCTCATCGACGGTCTGGTCCGCGACGACCACGCGGTGCTGGCCGCGGTCACCGGCGCCGAACAGGCCGGCGAGCTCGTGCTCGAGGGGCCGGCCGCGGACGCGGTCGGGCTGCTCGGGCTGGTCGCTGGTCAAGACGTCGAGCTCGTGCCCGACC
>JALYMN010000443.1 GCA_030773675.1 Actinomycetota bacterium | reverse complement strand
GCGCTGCCCCGCCGTCGCTCCCGCTCCCACTGCTCAGGATCCCGCGTGCCGCTCGCCGCCCCGCCCCTGCCCCCCGCCCCGCCCTCCGGCGCCCCGTGGTGGCGCGACGCGGTGATCTACCAGGTCTATCCGCGCTCGTTCGCCGACTCAGACGGCGACGGCGTCGGCGACCTGCCGGGCGCCACCGCGCGGCTGGCCGGCCTGCGCGAGCTCGGCGTCGACGCCGTCTGGTTCTCGCCCTTCTACGTCTCCCCGCAGAACGACGCGGGCTACGACGTCGCCGACTACCGCGACGTCGACCCGCTGTTCGGCACGCTCGCCGACGTCGACGCCCTGCTCGCCGAGGCCCGCCGGCTCGGCCTGCGGGTGATCGTCGACCTCGTGCCCAACCACACCTCCAGCGAGCACCCGTGGTTCCGGGCGGCGCTCGCCGCCCCGCCCGGCTCGCGCGAGCGGGCGCGCTACCTGTTCCGCCCCGGCACCGGCCCGGACGGCGCGCAGCCCCCGAACGACTGGCGGTCCGTGTTCGGCGGCCCGGCGTGGTCGCGCGTGCCCGACCCGGACGGCCGGCCGGGCGAGTGGTACCTGCACCTGTTCGACGTCACGCAGCCCGACCTGGACTGGACGCACGAGGAGGTGCGCGCCGAGTTCGAGGCGGTGCTGCGCTTCTGGCTGGACCGGGGCGTCGACGGCTTCCGGGTCGACGTCGCCCACGGGCTGGTCAAGGCCGAGGGGCTGCCGGACTGGGACTGCGCGCAGGAGCTGCTGCAGGGCGCGAACGACGCGGGCGAGCGGCCGCCGTTCTGGGACCAGGAGGGCGTCCACGAGGTCTACCGCGCCTGGCGCACGGTGCTCGACAGCTACGACGGCGACCGGATGGCGGTGGCCGAGGCCTGGGTCACGCCGCCCGAGCGGCTGCTGCGCTACGTCCGGCCCGACGAGCTGCAGCAGGCGTTCAACTTCGACTTCCTGCTGGCGCCGTGGGAGGCGCCGGCGCTGCGCGAGGTCGTCACGGCGAGCCTCGAGCAGGCCGCGACCGTCGGCGCCCCCACCACCTGGGTGCTGTCCAACCACGACGTCGTGCGCCACGCCACTCGACTCGGCTACCCGCCCCGCACCCGGCTGCCCAACGGCATCGGCCCCGACGACCCGCAGCCCGACGCCGCGCTCGGACTGCGCCGCGCCCGCGCCGCGACCCTGGTCATGCTCGCGCTGCCGGGCTCGGCGTACCTCTACCAGGGGGAGGAGCTCGGCCTGCCCGAGCACACGACCCTCGACGACGGGTTCCGCCAGGACCCGGTGTGGATCCGCACCGGGCACGCCTCGCGCGGCCGGGACGGCTGCCGGGTGCCGCTGCCCTGGTCGGCCGAGGGGCCGTCGCTCGGCTTCGGCCCGTCCGACCGGACCTGGCTGCCGCAGCCGGACGCGTTCCGGGCGCTCGCGCTCGACGTCCAGCGGGGCGTGCCGGGGTCGACGTACGAGATGTACCGGGAGGCGCTGCGGCAGCGCCGCGCCCTCGGCCTCGGCGCGGGCACGCTCGCGTGGGTCGACGGGCTGCCCGAGGGCGTGCTCGCCTTCCGCAACGGAGCCGCCGTCGTGCTGGCGAACCTGTCGCCGGCACCGGTCGCCCTGCCGCCGGGCCTGCGGGTGCTCCTCACCAGCGGCGACCTGGACGACGACGGCCGCCTCCCGGTCGACGTCGCGGCGTGGACACTGGAGGAGTGAGCCCGGTCGAGCCGGAGGCCGTCGACGCCTTGCCGTCGACGGGCCCGGCCCAGGCCGAGCTGCGGCTGCGCACGTCTATCCCGGCCCTGGTCGACCTGCCCTGGCTCGAGCCGCTCGCCGAGTGGTCGCCGGCCGACGTGCCGTTCCGTGACATCCCGGTCGGACCCAGCCGGCACCTCGTCCGCTTCGTGCACGCCGACGGGCGGCTGTACGCGCTCAAGGAGCTGCCCTTCTGGGCGGCCGAGCGCGAGTACGACGCCCTGCGCGCCATGCAGCGGCGCGGGCTCCCCGCGGTGCGGCCGGCCGGCCTGGCGGTGCGCCCGGCGCCGGAGCAGGCAGTGCTCATCACCGAGTACCTGGCCGGCTCGTGGCAGTACCGGCGGCTGCTCATGCGCATCCCGCTCGAGGAGCGCAAGCACCGCGCCCGGCTGTTCGACGCGGTCGCCGGGCTGCTCGTCGAGCTGCACCGGCACGGCGTCTTCTGGGGCGACTGCTCGCTCGCCAACACCCTGTTCCGCCGCGACGGGCAGGTGGTGCAGGCCTACCTCGTCGACGCCGAGACGGCGGAGGTGCACGCGTCGCTGACCCGCGGGCAGCGCGAGCACGACCTCGACGTCCTCGAGGAGAACGTCGGCGGCGGGCTCATGGACCTGGCGCTGCGCCTGGAGCAGCCCGAGGAGGTTGTCGACGAGCTGCTCGCGGAGGCGCGCGGCGTCCGCGACCGCTACCAGGGCCTGTGGGACGTGCTGCACGAGGAGCCGACGTTCTCCTACCGCGACCGCTCGCAGACCGCGACGCGGATCGGCCGCCTCAACGACCTCGGGTTCGCCGTCGACGAGGTGCGGCTCGTACAGGTCAGCCCGGGCCGCGAGGAGGTGCGGCTCAACGCCGTCGTCGCCGACCGCCGCTTCCACGCCGACGAGCTGCACCGGCTGACCGGCCTGGACGTCGGGGAGGGCCAGGCCCGCCTGCTGCTCAACGACCTGCACAGCTTCGCCGCGAACCGCTACGGCCGCACCGACAGCGCGGCCGCGCAGGCCTGGCTGCGGGAGGTGTACCAGCCGGCGCTCGCCCGGCTGCGACAGGCACTGCCGCACGCGGTCGACGTGGTGCAGGCCTACTGCGACCTGCTCGAGGTGCGCTGGTTGATGAGCGAGCAGGCCGGCCGCGACGTCGGCGACGACGCGGCGCTGACCGCCCTCGTGCGCCGGCAGGTGCCGCGCGGGTCCGCCGCCGAGATGGCCACCGCGGAGCTCGAGACCGACACCGCGGTGCTGCGCATCCCCGTGGTCACCGACGACCTCTGACCGCCCGCACCCGCCGCGCTCTGAGCCCCTCTGCCGGCGGCTCTGGCCCGCGCGTGCCGACGGCCGTCCGCCGGATCTCGCCCGTCCCGCCGTCGGTCGACCGATGAGTCCGGCCTCGCCGGGACGTCGTACGGGCGAGGAGGTGCTCGCATGGGCGGCGTACGGGTGATGGTGGGGACGCGGAAGGGCGCGTTCGTGCTGACGAGCGACGAGTGGCGGCGGGACTGGCGGGTCGACGGCCCGCACTTCGGCGGCTGGGAGGTGTATCACCTCAAGGGCTCGCCGGCGGACCCCGACCGGATCTGGGCCTCGCAGACCAGCGGCTGGTTCGGGCAGGTCGTGCAGCGGTCCGACGACGACGGGCGCACGTGGACGCCGGTGGGCAACGAGTTCCGGTACGACGGCGTCCGGGGCACCCACCAGTGGTACGACGGCACGCCGCACCCCTGGGAGTTCGCGCGGGTCTGGCACCTCGAGCCGTCGCTGACCGACCCGGACACGGTGTGGGCCGGGGTCGAGGACGCGGCCCTGTTCCGCAGCACCGATGGCGGGCGGACCTGGTCGGAGCTGTCGGGGCTGCGCGGGCACGGCTCGGGACCGCACTGGCAGCCGGGGGCCGGCGGGATGTGCCTGCACACGATCCTGCTCGACCCCTCGGACCACCGGCGCCTGTTCACGGCGATCTCGGCGGCCGGCGCCTTCCGCAGCGACGACGGCGGTGCGACCTGGTCGCCGATCAACAAGGGGCTCGTGTCGCAGGGGATCCCCGACGAGCAGGCCGAGGTCGGGCACTGCGTGCACAAGCTGGCTCTGCACCCGTCGCGCCCGCAGACGCTGTTCATGCAGAAGCACTGGGACGTGATGCGCAGCGACGACGCGGGTGCCTCCTGGCACGAGGTCAGCGGCGAGCTGCCCACCGACTTCGGCTTCCCGATCGACGTGCACGCCCACGAGCCGGAGACCGTGTACGTCGTGCCGATCACCAGCGACTCCCACCACTACCCGCCGGACGGCCGGCTGCGGGTCTACCGGAGCCGGACCGGCGGCGGCGAGTGGGAGCCGCTGACCCGCGGGCTGCCGCAGGAGCACTGCTACGTCAACGTGCTGCGCGACGCCATGGCCGTCGACCAGCTCGACGCCTACGGCGTCTACGTCGGGACGACGGGCGGCTAGGTGTACGCGTCCGCCGACTCGGGCGACACCTGGGCGCCGATCGTGCGCGACCTGCCGCCGGTCCTGTCGGTCGAGGTGCAGACCCTGACATGAGCAGATGTCGCCGGCGTCGCGTGTGCGGCCGTGGACCGGCCGCTGCGGCGGGTCGCGGCTGCCGGCCTCGTGCGTCGTGCACCGTCGTGCGCACCCCCGTTGCGGAAGATCGGCCATGAGCATCCGCGTCGTCCTGCCGGCGCACCTGCGCGCGCTCGCGCACGTCACCGGCGAGGTGGTGCTCGACGCCGGGCCGACCCAGCGCGAGCTGCTCGACGCGCTCGAGCAGCGCCACCCCGCCCTGCGCGGCTGCGTGCGCGACCCGCTCACCGGCCGGCGCCGGTCGTTCGTCCGCTTCTTCGCCTG
>JALYMN010000442.1 GCA_030773675.1 Actinomycetota bacterium | reverse complement strand
CGGCCCGACCGCGAGGTCGAGCCGGGCGCCGGCGCGTGCGGAGCTAGCCGACGGACTCGAAGATCGCGGCGATGCCCTGCCCGCCGCCGATGCACATCGACACCAGCCCGTAGCGCCCGCCCGTGCGGCGCAGTTCGTGCAGCACCTTCACGGTGAGGATGCAGCCGGTCGCGCCGATCGGGTGGCCGAGGCCGATGCCGCTGCCGACCGGGTTGGTCTTGTCCTCGGGCAGGTCCAGGTCGCGCATGACCGCGAGCGCCTGCGCGGCGAACGCCTCGTTGAGCTCGATCACGTCGATCTCGTCGATCTTCATGCCGGCCCGGTCGAGCACCTTGCGGATGGCCGGCACCGGCCCGATGCCCATGTACTTGGGCTCCACCCCGGCGTGGCTGTAAGCGACCAGCCGGCCGAGCGGCTGCAGCCCGCGCGACTCCGCCGCACCCCGCTCCATGAGGACGACGGCGGCGGCGGCGTCGTTCACGCCGGAGGCGTTGCCTGCGGTGACGCTGCCGCTGCCCGCGAAGGCCGGCTTCAGCTTCGCCATGGCCTCGAGGTCGACCCCGGCACGGATGTGCTCGTCGGTGGCGAAGTCCACCGTGCCCTTGCGGCTCTTCACCGGCACCGGCACGAGCTGGTCGGAGAACCAGCCGGCCTCGGTCGCCGCGGCCGCCCGCCGGTGGCTCTCCACCGCCAGCGCGTCCTGGTCCTCGCGGGAGATGCCCCACTTCTCCGCGACGTTCTCGGCGGTGACGCCCATGTGGCAGTCGTCGAAGGGGTCGGTGAGCGCGCCGACCGTCGCGTCGATCGTCTTGCCGTCGCCCATCCGCGAGCCCCAGCGGCCGCCCGGCAGCCAGTACTGCCCTCGGCTCATCGACTCCGCGCCGCCCGCGACGGCCGCGTCGGCGTCCCCGAGCTTGACCGCCTGCGCGGCCGAGACGATCGCCTGCAGCCCGCTGCCGCAGAGCCGGTTCAGCGTGAACGCCGGCGTCTCGACCGGCAGACCCCCGTTCACCGCGGCCACCCGCGACAGGTACATGTCGCGCGGCTCGGTGTGGATCACGTTGCCGAACACGACGTGGCCCACGTCGGCCGGCTCCACCCCGGCCCGGGCGACGGCCTCGCGGGTCACGAGGGCCGCGAGGTCGGCGGGCGGGACGTCCTTGAGCCCGCCGCCGTACTTGCCGATCGCCGTGCGTACGCCGCTCAGGACCATGACGTCCCGGTCGTCGGTCATGCCACTCTCCTCCTGGACGCGGTCGCGTCCCTGTCGGGCCTGCTCTGCTGGTCCGTGCTCGAGGGTCGGCGGGCGGTCGTCACGCGCCTCCGGCCGGCTCGACGACCTTGCCGGTGCCCCCGCACTCGGGGCACCCCTGCCCGTCCGCCTGGCCGCTGCCGTCGCAGCGGGAGCAGATTGCCTCCCCTCCTGGCGTGTCGGCCGAGCCCATGTGGGCCTCGCCCATCCCCTGCTCGCTCACAGCGTCCTCCTCCGGCTCGAGCGGCGGCGCCAGCGCCGCCAGGGTGCTTCTCGTTCCCGTCCTGAGCCGTTCCGACCGTCGCGGAGCGACCTGGCTCACACTGCCGGCGTCCCCGCCGCCCCGCGCTGGTGCAGACTGCCGGGACCAGCCCGGCGCTCGCGGAGGCCACCATCGCCAGTTCTTCACTCTCCCGCCCGGACTCCCTGCCGGGCGTTCCCGCCCTGACCGACCGGCTGCGCGAGCTGCTCCCCCGGTACCGGCGCTTCCTCGCCGAGCAGGTGCCGCCGGTGCAGGCGGCGCTCGCCGCCCAGGGGGTGGGGACGGCCTGGGCCCCGGCGCTCGACGAGCACGGCCGCATGCACCGGGCGGTGTGGGACGCGCGCCGCGAGGTGCAGCGGCGCTCGGCCGCGGAGGGCCTGTTCGTCCCGCACCTGCCGGTCGAGGTGGGCGGCCTCGGCCTGACCCGGGTCGAGACCATGCACGTCGAGGAGCTCGTCTACCGCACCGCCGGGCTCGGGCTCGGCCTCGCGACCCTCGGCTGGACGGAAGGGCCGAGCCCGAACCTCGTGCACCTGTCGCCGGACGGGCGCGAGCGCTTCCTCGGCCCGCTCATGCGCGCAGAGACCACCTGCGCGTTCGCCAACACCGAGCCGGGGGTCGGCTCCGACGTCCTGGCGATGACGACCCGGGCGGAGCGCGACGGCGACGACTGGGTCATCACCGGCACCAAGGGCTGGATCACCAACGCGCATTTCTGCGACGTCGTGCAGGTCGTCGCGGTGACCGAGCCCGGCGCCGGCAGCCGCTCGCTCACGATGTTCATGGTCGAGGCCGACCGGGAGGGGTTCCGGCGCGGCGTCGACTACCCGACGATGCTGGACGACGGGCTGACCGGCGAGCTCGTGCTGGACGGCGTCCGCGTGCCCGACGCCAACCGCGTCGGCGAGGTCGGGCAGGGGCTCGCGCTGGCGCTGACCTGGATCAACTGGCGGCGGATGTGCCGCGGCGGCATGTGCGCCGGCTGGGGCGCCTGGCTGCGCGACCGGGCGGTCGCCCGCGCGCGGTCGCGCCCGACGCGCAGCGGCCGGATCGGCGACCTGCAGGTCGTGCAGCACC
>JALYMN010000441.1 GCA_030773675.1 Actinomycetota bacterium | reverse complement strand
GTGGGGGGAGGTGGCCACCGCTGGACGGCTGGCAGCGGGCAGCCTGCGGGCGTATGAGTACGCCCTGCGCAGCCACCTGGTCGGCACCGAGGACGAGCCGGCCCACCTGGCGCACCTGACGGTGCGGGAGGTGAAGGTGTCCACCATCCACCGCAGGCTCAGCGAGGTTGCCGCCGAGCATGGCGAGGGTGCAGCCAAGATGGCGCGGCAGGTACTCCGCAGCGTCCTCGGACTGGCAGTGCGGCACGACGCGATCACGGCCAACCCCGTCCGCGAGGTGGGCGCGATCAAGGCACCTCGCGGCAAGGCCAAGCCCAAGCGCGTGGAGGAGGCGCGGGGGTTCACCCCCGAGGAGCGCGATGCCGTCGTGGCCTTCGCCGACTTCGACAGGCGGTCCGTGGGCCGCGACCTGGGCGACCTGGTCGCCTTCCTGGCGGGCAGTGGTGCCCGCATCGGGGAGGCGTGCGCCCTGCGCTGGTCAGCGTTGGACCTGGACAAGGGCACGGCCACCCTCGGTCCGGTGGTCGTCCGCACGAAGGGTGAGGGGCTGAGCATTCAGGAGGACGGCAAGACGAAGGCAGCCACGAGGACTGTTCACCTGTCCCCCGCCCTGGTCGCCCGCCTCATGGCCCGTCAGGTGGCGGCTCCTGCCACTGAGCATGGCGCGGTGTTCACCGCTCCCCGTGGTGGGCTGCGCGACCCAAGCAACACGGCGCAGGACTTCCGCGACCTGTTGACGGACGTGGGACGGGAGGTGTTCGGCGACCCGGACCACCTGACCTGGGCCACCTCGCACACGTTCCGCAAGACCGTGGCGACGGTGCTGCACGAGGCGGGGGTGCCGGACGTGCAGGTGTCCAACCACCTGGGGCACAGTCGCCCGAGCATGACGCAGGACGTCTACCTGAGCCGTCGAGAGACACCGAAGGCGGCAGCCTCACTCCTCTAGGGAGGAGCAAAGAGGGGGGTAAGAGGGGGATCAGCAGGGCCAGCACGACCGGCCAGCCGGTCCCCCTCTGGCGTTTCCGCTGGTGGGAGGGGGTGTGAGGCTCCCGCGCCTGGACTCGAACCAGGAACCGTTCGATTAACAGTCGAATGCTCTGCCATTGAGCTACGCGGGACGGCAGCGTCGGCCGAGAGTCGTCCGACAGCGCGTCACGATAGCGCAGCAGGGACGTCGTCGAGGCTGCGCCGCGAGGGCCCCGACACGCCGAGTGACAGGCCGTGCCGGCAGGTGTTGCAAGACGGCGTGATGAGGCAGGTGTGGGGAGGGACTGCACCGGGGGTAGGGGTCGCGGCAAGACCTCGACCCCGGGAGGGAACCCCATGATGCGCAAGATCAGCCTCGCCGTCGGCTTCGGCGTCGGCTACGTCCTCGGCGCCAAGGCCGGCACCCAGCGCTACGAGGAGATCGTGGCCAAGGCGCGCGAGCTGGCCGGCATGCCCCAGGTGCAGCAGGTGACCAGCAACCTCACGCAGTCCGCCAACAGCGTCGCGGAATCTGCCAAGGCGACGGTCAACGACAAGATCTCCTCGGCGAGCGGGAGCACCGGCGGCGGCGAGACCACCGGCTCGACCGGCTCGACCGGCTCGACCGGCTCGACCGGCTCGACCGGCTCGACCGGCTCGACCGGCACCGGGACGACGAGCACGACCACCGGCGCGCCGACCGTGCCGCCGCTGAGCACGTCGACCCCGCCCGGCCCCATCTCGCCGACGCCCGGCGTCAGCACCGGCGCGACCACCAGCACGACCGGCACGACGGGCACGAGCACGACCGGCGAGACGAGCGCGTCGTTCCCCGGCGCGGCGCCCAGCGACACCGTCTGACCGCCGCCCCAGTCCTGTCCCTGTCCCGAGAGGAGCCGAGAGCATGGGCACCGTCGCCCACTACATCGAGGTCAACGCCCCCGCCGAGCAGTGCTACGCCTGGTGGCGCGGGCTGACGAACCTCCCGCAGATCATGCCGGACGTCGAGTCCGTGCAGCCCAAGGACGGCACCACCCAGGTCACGCACTGGAAGGTGCACGGCCCGCTGGGCAAGACCGTGGAGTGGGACGCCCACATCGTCGAGGACGTCCCCGACACGCGGATCGCTTGGGCCACGCACGACAGCAGCGGCCTCGAGGTCAAGAACTCCGGCGCGGTGCGCTTCGACGACCACGGCGGCACTACCGGCGTCGAGGTCAGCCTCAACTACGACCCGCCCGGCGGGTTCGTCGGCGAGGCGGTGGCGAAGATCTTCGCCGATCCGCAGGACAAGGTCGAGCGGGCCCTCGCGGCGTTCAAGCAGACCATCGAGAGCGCGACGCCGGGCAGCGGCACCACCGTCAAGCAGCACTGACCGCTGTACGCCGTCCGCCGGGGCCGCTCCTCCGCCGAGGAGCGGCCCCGCGCATGACCACCCACTCCCCAGCGCAAGGAGACGCGATGACTTCCCGCTTCCCCGAGCCGCCGTCCGAGTTCGAGGCGGAGGGCATCCCGGACCCGGGCGACGCCCGCAGCCCCGAGGACCTCGCCGGCGACCCCGGCTCCAGCTACGGCATGGAACCCCCGCACGACGTCCCGGTGGCCGCCGACGAGTTCGGGACCACGGCCGAGGAGATGCACGACGGGGAGTCACTGACCCAGCGGCTCGACCGCGAGGAGCCGGACGTCCTCGCCGCGGCCCACACCCCCGCCGACGAGTCCGAGACCGGCACCCCGTTCGCCCAGGGCGCCGGTCAGGGCGTCGGCCGGCTCGTCGAGCCCGACGAGGGGGCGCGCAGCGACACCGAGGCCGACCTGGTGGCCACCGACGCGGGCACCGACCTCGGCGGCTTCACCGCCGAGGAGTCGGCGATGCACGTCGAGCCCGAGACCCCGGCCTGACCGTCGGCCTGATCCCCGGCCCTCTCGCCGGCCTGGTCGTCGGCCTGACCGTCGGCCTGATCGCCGTTGCGGAGTGCGCGGTCGCCACGCCGGGTAGACAGCCCGGCGTGCCCCGCCTGCGCCGCGTCTCCTGCAGCAGCCCCGGCCTGACCCGCCGGCGGGCCGGCAAGGGCTTCGTCTACCTCGACGCCGCCGGGAACCGCGTCACCGACCCGGCGACCGTCGAGCGCATCGAGGGGCTCGTGCTCCCGCCCGCGTGGGAGGACGTCTGGATCTGCCCGGTCGCCACCGGGCACATCCAGGCGACCGGCGTCGACGCGCGCGGACGCCGGCAGTACCGCTACCACGACCAGTGGCGCGTGATGCGCGACGTCGCGAAGCACGAGCGGATCCTGGACTTCGCCGCGGCCTTGCCCGCCGCCCGCGAGCGCGTGCACCGCGACCTGCAGGACGAGGGCATGACCCGGCGGCGCGTGCTGTCCTGCGCGGTGCGCCTGCTCGACCTCGGCTTCTTCCGGGTCGGCAGCGAGCAGTACGCCGAGGAGAACCAGACCTACGGGCTGGCGACGATCCGCAAGGAGCACGTCACCGTCAGCCGTACCGGCGTGATCACCTTCGACTACACCGCCAAGAGCGGCAAACACCGGGTGCAGTCCGTCGCCGACCCGGACGTGTGCGCCGTCGTCACGGCGATGAAGCGGCGCCGCGGCGGGGGGCCAGAGCTGCTCGCCTGGTGGGAGGGCGGCAAGAAGGACGGCCGCTGGGCCGACGTGAAGAGCTCCGACATCAACGAGCACCTGCGCGAGGTCACCGGCGGCGACTACTCGGCCAAGGACTTCCGCACCTGGAACGCGACCGTGCTGTGCGCCGTCGGCCTCGCCGTCTCGGTCGACGCCGCGCCCACCCCCACGGCACGCAAGCGGGCGGTCACCCGCGTGGTCAAGGAGGTCGCGGAGTACCTCGGCAACACGCCGGCGGTGTGCCGCTCCTCCTACATCGACCCCCGGATCGTCGACCTCTACGAGAACGGCGTGACCGTCGCCAAGGACCTCGAGGAGCTCGGCGAGGACGCCGTGTTCGGCCAGCCGGCCACGCAGGGGGCCATCGAGGCAGCCGTGCTGCGGCTGCTTCGCGCTCCGGCGGAGGAGGTCCGCGCGCTCGCCGGGTGACGCACCTCTCCCCGCATGAGCCGCCCCCGCGCGGGTAGGTGGCTGTTTCGTGCTCGCGGCGCCGGGTAGTCGGCCCGCCGTGCCTGCCTCCCGCGTGCCCGCGTCACCCGGCCTCCGGTCGGGCGCGTGACGCGGCGCCCGCCGGCAGCGGTCCTGTTCGACCGGGACGGCACGCTCGTCGTCGACGTCCCCTACAACGGCGACCCGGCGCGCGTGCAGCCCGTGCCGCAGGCCGCCGCGGCGCTGGCCCGGCTGCGCGCGGCCGGCATCCCGACCGCGGTCGTCACCAACCAGAGCGGCATCGCCCGCGGGCTGCTCACCCGCGCCGACGCCGACGCCTGCCACGCCCGGCTCGCCGAGCTGGTCGGCCCGCTCGGGCCGGTGCTCGTCTGCGAGCACGGCCCGGACGACGGCTGCGTCTGCCGCAAGCCCGCGCCCGGCCTGGTGCTCGAGGCCGCCCGCGCGCTCGGCGTCGACCCGGCCGACTGCGCGGTGGTCGGCGACATCGGAGCGGACGTCGGCGCCGCCCTGGCCGCTGGGGCACGCCCGGTGCTCGTCCCCACGCCGGTCACCCGGGCGGAGGAGGTCGCGCAGGCCCCCGAGGTCGCCGCCGACCTCGAGGCCGCGCTCGACCTGCTCGGCGTCCCGTGACCGACGGCACGAGAACCCGGACGACGCTCGTCGCCCGGCTGGACAGCGACGGCGACGTCCTGCTGAGCGGCCCGGCGGTGCGCGCCGTCGCCGCGGGCTCCGACCGGGTGGTCCTGCTGGCCGGGCCGCGCGGCGCGGCGGCGGCACGGCTCCTACCTGGCGTCGACGAGGTGCTCGTCTGGCACTGCCCGTGGATCGACGCCGACCCCCGGCCGGTCGACCCGTCCGACGTGGCAGCGCTGGTCGACCGGGTGCGCGGCGTCGGGCCCGACCGGGCGCTGGTGCTCACGAGTTTCCATCAGAGCCCGCTGCCGCTGGCCCTGCTGCTGCGGCTCGCCAGGGTGCCGTGGATCGGCGCCACGAGCGAGGACTTCCCCGGCGCGCTGCTCGACCTGCGTCACCGGCTGCCCGAGAGCGGGCTGCACGAGGCGCAGCGCCAGCTCAGCCTCGCCGAGGCGGCCGGGTTCGCCCTCCCGGACGGCGACGCCGGCGGGCTGGCGCTGCGTGACCCCCTGCCCGACGTGCGCGACGTCGCGGGCGGGGGCCGTTACGTCGTCGTCCACCCGGGCGCGAGCGTGCCCGCGCGCCAACCTTCTGCGGCCTGGTCGGCGCGCCTCGTCCGCGCGCTGGCCGACGCGGGCCACCGTGTGCTCGTGACCGGAGGCCCCGCGGAGCGCACGCTGACCGCCGCGGTCGCGGCGTCCGGGGGCACGGACCTCGGCGGCGCCACCGACCTCGCCGGGCTCGCGGCCGTGCTGGCCGGCGCGGACGCGGTCGTCGTGGGCAACACCGGTCCGGCGCACCTCGCGGCTGCGGTAGGAACGCCGGTCGTGTCCCTGTTCGCGCCCGTCGTCCCCGCCGACCGCTGGCGCCCGTGGCGGGTGCCGCACGTGCTGTTCGGCGACCAGTCCGCCCCGTGCGCGCTCAGCCGCGCGAGGTCCTGCCCGGTCGAGGGGCACCCGTGCCTCGACGGCGTCCCGGTCGAGGAGGCCGTCGACGCCGTCGCCCGACTGGCCTCCGACCCCCTGTCCCGGTCGGGACGCGTCAGAGAGGTGAGCGCGTGAGAGTCGCAATGGTCTCGGAGCACGCCAGTCCGCTGGCGACCCTCGGCGGGGTCGACGCCGGCGGGCAGAACGTGCACGTGGCCGCCCTCGCCGAGGCCATGGCCCGCCGCGGTGTCGACGTCGTCGTGCACACCCGGCGCGACGCCCCCGGACCGCGGAAGGTCCGCATGGGGCCGGGGGTCACGGTCGACCACGTGCCTGCCGGACCGCCGCGCGAGGTGCCCAAGGACGAGCTGCTGCCGTTCATGGACGACTTCGCCGACGACCTGCACCGGCAGTGGAAGCGCTCACGCCCCGATGTCGTCCACGCGCACTTCTGGATGAGCGGCTACGCCGCGCTGCAGGCCGCGACGCCGCTCGGCATCCCGGTCGTCATGACCTACCACGCGCTCGGTGTCGTCAAGAAGCGGCACCAGGGTGCGGCCGACACCAGCCCGCCCGAGCGCCCGGGCATCGAGCGCCGCCTCGTCCGCGAGGTCGAACGGGTCGTGGCGACGTGCAGCGACGAGGTGTTCGAGCTGCTGCGGCTCGGCGGCGACCGCAAGCGGATCAGCGTCGTGCCGTGCGGGGTCGACACCGGCCTGTTCACCGCGCGGGGCGCCGCCGACGACCGGCCCACCGACCGCCACCGGCTCGTGTACGTCGGCCGGCTCGTCGAGCGCAAGGGCATCGGCAACGCCATCAGCGCCCTCGCCGGTCTGGTCAACAACGGTGGTCCCGACACCGAGCTCATCGTCGCCGGCGGTCCGGACGCCGCCGACGTCGACACCGACCCGCAGGTCGCCCGGCTCCGCGCGCTGGCCCGCAAGGCGCACGTGGCCAACCGGGTGCACTTCCGCGGCCGGGTCGGTCGCGCCGACCTCCCCGCGCTGCTGCGCAGCGCCGACGCGGTCGTCTGCCTGCCCTGGTACGAGCCGTTCGGGATCGTGCCGCTCGAGGCGATGGCCTGCGGCGTCCCGGTCGTCGCCAGCGCCGTCGGCGGGCTCATCGACACCGTCGTCGACGGCCGCACCGGGCTGCACGTGCCGCCGCGCGCCCCCGAGGCCGTCGTCGAGGCGCTGGACGCCCTGCTCACCGACGAACCCCGGCGCAGACAGTACGGCGCCGCCGGCGCCCGCCGGGCCCGTGCCCGCTACACGTGGGACCGCGTCGCGGCCCTGACCCTGCAGTCCTACGACGACCTGCTCCCCGCCGGGGTGCTGGTCGAGGAGGAGGTCTCGTCCTCATGACCGCGCCCCTGCTGTCCGGCCGCGCGCACGTCGCCGCGCTGCTCGACGCCCTTCCGCTGCTCGACACCGACCTGCTCGACGACTGGGGCCGCCGGCTCGCCGACCTGCTCGTCGGCGGCGGCCGGCTGCTCGTCGCGGGCAACGGCGGCAGCGCCGCCCAGGCGCAGCACCTGACCGCCGAGCTGGTCGGCCGCTACCGCGACGACCGGCCGGCGCTGTCCGCGCTCGCCCTGCACGCCGAGACCTCCGCGGTCACCGCGATCAGCAACGACTACGGCTACGACCACGTCTTCGCCCGGCAGGTGCAGGCGCACGGCCGCCCCGGCGACGTGTTCCTCGGCATGTCGACGAGCGGACGCAGCGGCAACGTGCTGGCCGCGATGGACGCCGCCCGCGAGGGTGGGCTCGCCGTGTGGGTGATGACCGGCGCCGGCCCGAACGCGATGACCGACGCCGCCGACGAGGCCGTCGCGGTGGCGGCGCCGGCGACCGCCACCGTGCAGGAGGT
>JALYMN010000440.1 GCA_030773675.1 Actinomycetota bacterium | reverse complement strand
GTCCTGCGCCGGCTCCGCTGCGAGCACCGCGGTCACCTGCGCGCCGCGCCGGGCCAGGCGGGCACCTGCCCAGAGCGCGTCCGCGCCGTTGTCGCCCCCGCCGACGAGCAGGGCCACGCGGGCGCCGTACACGCCGCCGCGGACGCGGACGAGCTCGCGGGCCACGGCGTACGCCAGCCCGGTGGCCGCGCGCTGCATGAGCGTGCCCGGCGGCAGCGCGGCCAGCAGCGGCGCCTCGGCCGCCCGCACCTGCTCGGCGCGGTGCGCGTGCCTCACCGGGCGCTCCGAGGGGCGGCCGCTCTCACCGCTCGGCCACCACGACGGCCGTCGCCACTCCGCCGTCGTGGGACAGGGAGAGGTGCCAGCGGGAGATGCCCTGTGCCTCCGCCTCCTGGGCGACCCCGCCGTGCAGCCGCAGCACCGGCCGACCGGAGTCGAGCTGCACGACCTCGGCGTCGCGCCAGCGCAGCCCGCCGGGCGCGCCCAGGGCCTTGGCCACGGCCTCCTTGGCGGCAAAGCGCGCGGCGAGGGACTCGACCGGGCGGCCCCGCTCACCGTCGGTGAACAGCCGCCCCTGCAGGCCCGGCGTGCGGGCCAGTGCCCTGGCCAGCCGGTCCACGTCGACGACGTCCACGCCCACACCCACGATCACGACGAGCCCTGACGCACCGCGACAGCATGACCGGTCGGGGTGCGGGCTGTCGGGTCAGGACACGGGTCCGGCCGCAAGCCCGCTCAGGGCATCCCTTAGTTGTACATCTCCGGAGCGCCGGGAGCCTCGTACTGGACCTCGCCGGCGCGGACGAGCTCGAGGACCTCCTGCGTGGTCAGGAGCTCGTGCCGTTCGACCCGCGTGAACGCGCCAGAGCTCGCGATCGCCAGGCTCAGCCGGGCGGCCGCACCGGCGTCGGGCAGGTCGACCACAGCGAAGCTGTCGTACTGGCCGAACATCCAGTAGTAGGACTCCAGGCTGCCGCCGACCGAGCGCGCGGCCTCGTCGACGACGGCCGAGCGGTCGGAGGGGCGCTGCATGAAGCCCTTGAGCGTCTCGCCCTTGAAGTTCCGCTGCAGCAGGTGCTTCGGCACGTCCCGCACCTCTCCTTCGCAGAGTCCGGCCCGCCTGACCGTGTGACCGGGGCCACAGACCTACGCCCGCGACCTGCGGCTCCTGTCCGACCCGCCGGAGCGTTCAGCTCATTCGACGGTGACGCTCTTGGCGAGGTTGCGCGGCTGGTCGACGTCCAGGCCGCGCGCCCGCGCGACCTCGGCGGAGAGCACCTGCAGCGGCACGATGGTGAGCAGCGGCGTGAGCAGCGACTTGGTGTCGGGGATCCGGATGACCGTCTCGGCGTAGGGCGTCACGCTGTCGTCGCCGTCGGTCGCGATGACGATCGTGCGGGCGCCGCGCGCCCGAACCTCCTGCACGTTGTTGACCAGCTTGGCCTGCAGCGCGTGCCGCGGCGCGAGCACGACGACCGGAGTGCCCTCGTCGACCAGCGCGATCGGCCCGTGCTTGATCTCCCCGGCCGGGAAGCCCTCGGCGCTGGTGTAGGCGAGCTCCTTGAGCTTGAGCGCGCCCTCCAGCGCCATCGGGTAGCCGACGTGGCGGCCGAGGAACAGCACCCGCTGCTCGTCCTTCATCGAGCGGGCGAGCTCGCGCACCGGCTCCATGCGCGACAGCACCTCGGCGATGAGATCGGGCACCTCCTGCAGGTCGCGCAGGTGCGCCCGCACCTCGTCGGGGTCGCGGGTGCCGCGGACCTGGGCGAGGTAGAGCCCGACGACGTACATCGCGGCGAGCTGGGCCATGACCGCCTTCGTCGAGGCGACCGCGACCTCGGGCCCGCCGCGGGTGTAGAAGGCCGCGTCGCTCTCCCGGCTCACCGTCGACCCGACCGTGTTGGTGACCGCGAGCACCCAGGCCTTCTGCGCCCGCGCGTGTCGCAGCGCCTCGAGCGTGTCGGCGGTCTCGCCGCTCTGGCTGATCGCGATGACCAGCGTGCTGCGCCCGACCACGGGGTCGCGGTAGCGGAACTCCGAGGCCATCTCGACCTGCACCGGCAGCCGGCACCAGCGCTCGATGGCGTACTTGCCGACGAGCCCCGAGTGGTACGACGAGCCGCAGGCGATGATGATGACCTGGTCGATGCCGCGGACGTCCTCGTCGCTCATCGCCAGCTCGTCGAGGTGCAGCAGCCCCTCGGCGGTCAGCCGCCCGCCGAGCGTCTCCCGGACGGCGTCCGGCTGCTCCTCGATCTCCTTGAGCATGAAGAACTCGTAGCCGCCCTTCTCGGCGGCGGCGGTGTCCCAGTCGACGTGGTAGCTCTCGCCGTCCACGACGGCCCCGTCGAGGTCGGTGACGACGACCGACTCGCGCCGGACCTCGACGACCTGGTCCTGCTCCACCGCCCGCGCCTCACGGGTGTGCGCGATGAACGCCGTGACGTCGGAGCCGACGAAGTTCTCGCCCTCGCCGAGCCCGATGACCAGCGGCAGGTTGCGCCGGGCGGCGACGACGAGGTCGGGCTGCGCGGCGTGCGTGACGACGAGGACGAAGGAGCCCTCGAGGTCGCGACAGACGCTGCGCAGGGTCGCGGCGAGGTCGCCGGCGGTCGGTCCGGCGGCGTACCGCTCCTCCACGAGGTGCGCGACGACCTCGGTGTCGGTGTCGCTGCGCCGCTCGTGCCCGCGCCGCTCGAGGTCGTCGACGAGCAGCTCGAAGTTCTCGATGGTGCCGTTGTGCACGACCGCGACCTGGTCCTGGCAGTCGAGGTGGGGGTGCGCGTTGCGGTCCGTGGGCGGGCCGTGCGTCGCCCACCGGGTATGGCCGATGGCGAGGCTGCCGGGCATCGGCCGCTCGGAGACGGCCTTGTCGAGGTTGGCCAGCTTGCCCGCGCGGCGCTCGACCTGCAGGTCACCCGCCTCCGACAGGACGGCGACGCCGGCGCTGTCGTAGCCGCGGTACTCCAGCCGGCGCAGGCCGTCCAGGACGACCTCGAGCCCGGCCTGCCGGCCGACGTACCCCACGATGCCGCACATGCGCTGCAGGGTAGTGCGGGCAGGGGCGCCTCCCGGGCACGCGCGCCGTCTCCGCTCCCCCCGCGTCACGGCCGCTCCGCGCGCGCGTCGACCTCCTGTCCGGCCAGCGCCCGGGCGAGCTCGTCACGCTGCTCGAGCACGGTGCGGCGCAGCCCGTCAGGCAGCGACGGGCGGGCGAGCAGCCCGTCGACCAGGGCCAGGACATCGCGCCGCAGCAGCGGAGCCGGGAACAGCAGACGGGCGGCGTCCTGCGCCAGCTGCGGCGAGCGGCGCTGCCACACCCCCTCGATCTCCGCGGCGTACCGCTGCGCGTAGGGCAGCAGCAGCGCCTCCTGGCCGCGCTGCCACAGCCCCTCCGCGAGCGCGGCGGCCCGGTGGTTGCTCACCGGCGCGCCGCCGGTCACCTCGTCCCAGGCCGAGGTCTTGGCGCTCTCGTCGGGCAGGGCGGCCGAGGCGTAGGCCGCGGCCCGCTCCCCGGCGGCCGTCCGGTCGCGCTCCAGCTCGGCCT
>JALYMN010000439.1 GCA_030773675.1 Actinomycetota bacterium | reverse complement strand
GCGCTGCCCCGCTCGCCGGCGTCCGGGTGCACCTCGGCCCCGCCCGCCGGGACGACGTCGTCGGGCACGCCGACGCGCTCGCTGGACCTGGCCTCCGGCGACAGGTGGCTCTGCAGCCGGGCGCGGTCGAGCCCGACCTGCTCGAGGACCTGCGCGTCGCGATCGGGGTCGACCGGGTCGGGCAGCAGCGTCTCGGCGCGGGCCGCCTGGTCCTGGGTGCCGGTGGCGCGGACGAGGTCGACGAGCAATGACTTGCTGATCTCCATGGCTGCTGCTCTGCCCCTCCCGTCGCCACTCACGCCGTCGCCCGGGACGCCCGCCGCGCCGCCGCCGGGTCGGTCCGCGGGTCCCGACCAGCCCGCGGTGTGGAAGACCAGCGTCGTCGCGGACGTTGTAAACTTCGTGAAGGGTGACAGCGTGGAGATCGTGGTGGAGGCGGGCGGGACCACCCGCACCTACACCGTCGAGGCGACCCGGGCCGGCCGGCGGGTGGAGACCACCACCGGGCGCGGCCTGGTCGAGGTGGCCGAGGTGACGAGGGGCGGCACACCCGTGCGCACCGCGCGCTTCCTGTCCGCGCGGGTCGTGGCGCTCGTGGAGCAGCCCGCTGCGGACGTCGTGCGCGACGACGACGCTCCACTGCGCGTGGCCTAGCCACCCGTCGCCGGGCGGTCGAGCCACCACCCGAGCGCCTGGTCGACGAGCGCCGGCGGGACGACGTGTCCGCCGGCGAACTCCTCGTAGTGGACCTCGTAGCCCGCGCCCTGCAGCTGCCGCACGACGCGGCGGCCGCACCGGTCGACGGGCAGGACCGTGTCGGCGCGTCCGTGCGACAGCCACACCCGCGGCTGCCCCACCTGGTCCGGTGGCGCGAGGAAGCCGGGGGAGAAGGCGAGCAGCGCCCCGGTCAGGTCACCGTTGGCCAGCCCCAGCGACAGGGCGTAGGAGGCCCCGTCGGAGAAGCCGCCGAAGGCGATGCGGTCGACCGCGAACCTGCCGAGCACCGCGTCGAGGGCGGCGTCGAGCGCCGCGACGTCGCGGCCGAGCCCCCCGACCAGCAGGTCCCAGGTCGCGTCGGCGGAGCTCGGCAGCAGCGCGAGCGCGCCGCGCGCCGCCACGGCCTCCTGGACCAGGGGCAGGCTGTTGGCGGCCGCGCCTCCCGCGCCGTGGAAGAACACGAGCAGCGGTCGGACGCCCTGTGCCTCGGGCGGCACGAGGAGCAGGGTGGTCGGGAGCCCGATGTCGTCCAGGGCGTGCACCCCCGGCGGCAGTGGACGGCCGGCCGGAGCGGCCCTGGGCCGGCTGTCGAGGCGTCCGGACCTGGCGGAGCGAGGCAGTTCTGGCATCTCCCGCGGCTACCCCGCCCCTGCCCGGCGACGCCCGGCGCCTGCGGGTGCAGGCCGGTCGAAAGCGGGCAGCCCGGAGAGGACACCAGGCACCGACAGCGGAGGATGGCATGACTCAGAGCACTCCCGGTGACGGCACGGGGACCGGCGCGGCCGACGACGCGCAGGTCGGGCAGCAGACCGGGGCCGGCGAGGGACTCGGCGCCGCCGGGGCGGGGGAGGACGACGGCCGGGAGGTCGGCGTGACCGCGGCCGTGGAGCGGGGGCCCGCCGAGACGTCGTCTGAGGGGGCGCCGGTGCGCGAGAACCCCCATATCTCTCTCGAGGGGCGGGAACCGGCCCGGAGCACGGACGATCTGTAGGGCGCCGCGACGCAGGTCACACGAGCTTGCGGCAGCGCCTGCTGACGGCGGGCGTTGCACAGATGACAGCAGCCGACCCCCGGCCGCTCGGCTCGAGGAGACCGCCTTGGACACCCTGACCCGTCCGTCCACCGACACCTCCCTGACCCTGTCCGACCGCTGCGACCGCTGCGGCGCGCGCGCGTACGTCCGTGCGACGCTGCCCTTGGGTGGGCAGCTGCTTTTCTGCGGCCACCACGGCAACAGCCACCGCCCCGCGCTGCTCGTCGCCGGCGCGGACCTGCACGACGAGACCGCTGCGCTGGGCGTGCGACGGGAGTCCAGCGCAGCCGCGTGACCTGACCCAGTCTCAGCGCCCCGTCCGACGGACGGGGCGCTGTGCTGTGCGGCCTGTGGACGACGAGGGCCGTCGTCCACAGCCGAGGTCGGGCCCCCCGCAGCGACGAGTCGGGCTGTCCAGGCTCGCGCCATGACCTCAGCCGCTGCCTCCGTCGCCCGCCTGTCGAGCCCCGCGGAACTCGCCGCCGCCGTCCCCTACCTGTGCGGCTACGTGCCCGACGAGGCCCTCGTCGTGCTCGCGCTGCGCGGCCCTCGTGGCCGGCTCGGTCTCACCCAGGCCTGTCCTCTCCCGCCGCCGGACGTCGCGGTCGTCGTCGCGGGCCAGGCCCTGCAGCGCGTGCGCGCCGTGGGCGCGCAGGCGGCGTGCGCCCTGCTCTACACCCGCGACCCCGGTCCGAGGGCACACCCCGACCTGGTCCTGGCGGTGCAACAGGCCGCGCGCAGGTGGAGCGTGGACCTGCGCGACCTCCTGCTCGTGCGGGACGCCCGCTGCTGGTCCGCGTTGTGTGACGACCCGGTCTGCTGCCCACCGGAGGGACGGCCGGTGCCCAGCGCGTCCGCGGGGCTGTCGCTGCTGCAGGCGCAGTCCGCGGCGCAGGGCCGTGCCGTACTCGCGTCCCGGGCGGCGCTCGCCGACAGCCTCGCGCCGTGCGGGCTGCCGGCCGAGGCGAGCGCCCGGC
>JALYMN010000438.1 GCA_030773675.1 Actinomycetota bacterium | reverse complement strand
GGGCAGGAGCGCGGCCACCCGCTCGCGCAGGCGGGCCTGCACCGCGTCGGCCGGGGCGTCGGCCGCGACGACGAGGTAGCGGTCGGGGTCCCGGGCGGCCAGGTCCAGGAAGGCCTGCCGGACCCGGGCGTGGAAGGCGAGCGACTCGGCCTCGATCCGGTCCGGAGCGCCGGTGCGCCGGGCCCGGGCGAGGCCGACCGCGGGGTCGACGTCGAGCAGCAGCACGAGGTCCGGGCGCAGCCCCTCGGTCGACCACCGCGACAGCCGCGCCACCTCGTCGCTGCTCAACGCTCGCCCAGCGCCCTGGTAGGCCAGGGAGGAGTCGACGTACCGGTCGGTGACGACGACGGCGCCGCGCTCCAGGGCGGGCCGCACGACGGTCGCCACGTGGTGGGCGCGGTCGGCGGCGTACAGCAGCGCCTCGGCGCGGGGACTGACCGGCTCACCCTCGAGGAGCAGCGCGCGCAGCCGCGCGCCGAGCGGCGTCGCCCCGGGTTCGCGGGTGACGACGACGTCGTGCCCGCCCGCGCGCAGCCAGTCGACGAGCAGCCCGAGCTGGGTTGACTTTCCGGCGCCCTCGCCGCCCTCGAACGCGAGGAACGTGCCGGGCAGCGACGGCGACGCCGGGCCGGTGCGCAGCAGCCCGAGCAGGTCCTGCCGGAGCGGCACGCCCGGGCGGTCGTCCATCTGCCGGAACGACACGACGCCGACCAGCACGCCGAGCAGGCCGCCGACGAACAGCGTCACCGTCACGCCGTTGAGCGTGTACACGCCGCCCCCGGGCAGCGGCAGGTCGCGGCGTCCGATCGCGCCGCTGACGAACGGCGTGAGACCGGTGACGAGGAGCAGGTCGATGCGCATCAGCGACTGCACGAGCCCGAAGGTGCGGCCGCGCCGCTCGTCGGGCACCTCGGCGCCGAGCAGGGTGATGCCGACGACGTACGCGACGCCGGCGAAGAACCCGACGAGCAGCGTGGCGACGACGGCGAGGAACAGGTTGGGCACGAGCGCCATGCACAGCAGTGCGCTGCCGGCGCCGACGATGGACGGGCCGAAGGCGCGCTTGCGCGACAGGTCGCCGAGCAGCCGCGGGCCGAACCCGACTCCCCCGGCGATGCCGAGGAACACCGCGCCGAACAGCAGGCCGTACGCCGCCTGACCGCCGCCGACGACGGTCTGGGCGAACAGCTGGCCCTGCGCGATGATCGCCCCGCCGGCGGCGAGCGCCCCGAGCATGCCGACCAGCAGGCCGCGCACGAGCGGGTCCTGCCGGGCGAACGCGAGCCCCTCGCGCAAGCTGGTGAGCACGCTCGGCGCCGGCTCGCCGGGCTCGCGCGGCGCCACCCGCGGGCTCGGGATCTCGCCCTTCATCCGGTAGACCGTGGCCGCGGCGAACAGGAACGTCGCCGCGTTGACGTAGAGCGCCAGGTCGACGGGGCGGGTGGAGAAGAACTCGAAGGGGTTGCCGAGCAGGCGGCTGAGCACCCCGAGGCCCGCGAACACCGCCGCGGCGACCGGCGCGCTGCCGTACGTCGCGATGAGCGTGAGCTGGTTGGCGGCCTCGAGCCGCTCCCGGGGCACGAGGTTCGGGACCGAGGCCTCCTTGGCCGGGATCCAGAACAGGCTGACCGCCTCGATGAGGAAGCTGGCGAGCAGCAGGTAGACCAGCGACTCCGACAGCGGGATCGACACGAACAGCGCGAAGCGCACGAGGTCGCAGGCCACCATCGTCCGGCGGCGGTCCCAGCGGTCGGCGAAGGCGCCGGCGAGCGGGCCGAGGAGCACGGCGGGCAGCAGGCGGAACACGAGCACGCCGCCGGTGGCGAAGGCCTGCGCGCTGAACCCCTCGACGAGCTGCGCGGCCAGCGCCGTCGTGGCGAGGAAGCCCAGCCAGTCGCCGAAGCTCGACAGCACCAGCGCGGAGTACAGCCGCCGGAACGGGGCGTGCGACAGGACCCCGCGGGCGCGGCCCACGCCGGCGCCGGCGAACCGGTCCGGGTGGGGCGGACGGCCGCGTGCCGGGGGGTCCAGGCGCCGGCTGCTCACGCCCGTGAGCCTACGTTCGCAGGCCGCTCGCGGCCGTCCGGCGAGCCGTGCGCAGAGCGTGCTCGTTGGGCTGCGTGCTCGTTGGGCTGCGTGCTCGTCGGGCTGCGTGCTCGTCGGGTTGCGTGCTCGTCGGGCTGCGTGCTCGTCGCGCTGCGTGCTCGTCGGGCTGCGTGCTCGTCGCCGGGCGTCCGTGCGGCCTGGCTCAGCCGCTGGTGACGTGCGCGCTGCCGGACAGGTCGAGGGCCACGTCGACGCCGTGGCAGCGGCGCTGGCCGCCGGGCAGCTCCAGCATCCGCAGCACGGGCAGACCGGCTCGTCCGACCAGGGAGTACAGCGTCGCCGAGCCGTGCGCAGGCAGGGTCACCGGGTACTCGGAGAACTGCCGGACGGCGAGGTTGCGGGGCGGGCAGGCCGCGCCGGCGCTGGTCGAGCGGACCCGCACGGTCAGGTTCGTGACGGTGACGGGCTCGGGGCTCGGGTTGGTGAGCAGCATGTCGACGGCGGTCCAGCTGCCGGGCGAGAAGGACCCGATGCTGCTCACCGGCAGGACCGACACGGGGCTGCCGCCGGTGCGGACGGTGAGCACGGTGCGGGCGTGCTGCCGGAGCGGCGCGCCGTCCGCGCCCCTGCCCGTGCCGACGAGCTCGACCGGGTAGCGGCCGGGCGCGAGGTCCGGGGACGTGACCAGCTGCAGCGAGCTGACGCCGGTCGTGCGCGCGCTCGTCAGGTCGAGGGTCGACTGGGTGAACGTCGCGCTGGTGATGCCGGCGGGCAGCTGCCCGGAGGTGCGGAGCGTCACCGGGCCGGCGAAGCCGCTTCCGGCGCTGAGCTGCACCGTCGCGGCGGCGGTGTCGCCGGGCGCCACGGTCCCGGCCGACGCCGGCGCGCTGAGCGAGAAGGCGCCGCCCAGGGTGTGCTTCACGGTGAGGGTGAGCACGGCGGTGCTCGCCGTCCGGCCGCTGACGGCGTCGACGACGACGCGGTAGGTGCCGGGCGGCGTCGACCGGGCCGTGCGCACCGTCAGCGGGGTCGCGGTCGGCGAGCTGGTGGACAGCGGCAGGGTCCAGGCGAGGGAGGCCGTCGCGTCCGCCGGGAGCCCGCGGGTGCGCAGGCTGACCGAGCCGCTGCGGCCGTCGACGCTGCGCGCGAGGACGGTCGTGGCGACGCTCTGGCCCTGCTGCACGGCGAGGCTCGGCGTGCTCACGGCGACCAGGGAGTCCGGCGAGGTGGTTGCCGCCGCCGTGTAGGACGCGGTGGTCGTGCCCAGCACGGCCAGCACCGCCGTGGCCAGTGCTGCCAGCCGACCTGCCGCGCGTGCCTGCATGAGGTGCCTCCCGTTGCCGTCCGTGCCGCTCCCGTGACAGGGCGACGCGGTCCAGGATCCGGCTCCGCCGTCCCGCACGCATCGGCCGGAGCGGCCGTCGACCGCGCCGGACGGCCAGGACGGACTGCTCCGAACGCGCGCGGACGTGGTCCTCCGCGGCTGGTGCGCCGCGAAGGGCCTGGGGTGGCGCGGCCACGCGTCCCGCTGGTGCGGCCCCCGTCGCACGGCACGCCGGCGTGTCGCGCGACCACAGCCGCACCAGACATCTGCGGGAGCAGCAGCCGACGTCAGGTCTTCTTGGCCGCCGCCTTCTTGGGGGCCGCCTTCTTGGCCGGTGCCTTCGCGGCGGGAGCCTTCCGTGCCGCCGTCTTCTTCGGGGCCGGCCCGCGGGCGCGCCGCTCGGCGAGCAGGTCGGCCGCCCGCTCGTCGGTCAGCGAGGCAATGTCGTCGCCCTTGCGCAGGCTGGCGTTCGTCTCCCCGTCGGTGACATAGGGGCCGAACCGCCCCTCCTTGACCACCATGGCCCTGCCGCTGACGGGGTCGGCGCCGAGCTCCTTGAGCGGGGGCTTGGCGACCGCTGCCGCCCGCCCGCGCTGCTTGGGCTGGGCGAGCAGGTGCAGCGCCTCCTCCAGCGTGACGGTGAACAGCCGCTCCTCGCTGTCCAGGGAGCGCGACTCCTTGCCCTTGCTGACGTACGGGCCGTACCGGCCGTTCTGCGCCGTGACGAGCTCGCCGTCCGGCGCCTCGCCGAGCGCGCGCGGCAGGGTGAGCAGTTTCAGCGCGGTCTCGAGGTCGATCGTGTCGAGGTCCATGGTGGAGAACAGCGACGCGGTCGGCGGCTTCTCCGTCGAGCCCTCGGGCAGCGCGAGCGTCACGTAGGGCCCGAACCGCCCGGCCTTGGCCAGCACGTCGTACCCGGTGGTCGGGTCGGTTCCGAGCACCCGGTCGCCGGACGGCGCCGCGGCGAGCTCGACCGCCTTCTCGACGCTGAGCTCGTCCGGGGGCAGGTCGTCGGGCAACGAGGCCCGCTCCAGCTCCTCGCCCTCGCCGACCTGCACGTACGGCCCAAACTTGCCGACCCGCACGACGACCTCGCGGCCCTGCGCGTCGCGCCCGATCGGGATCGAGTTCACGTCACGGGCATCGATGTCGCCGAGGTTGCGCGCGATGAGCTCCTTGAGCCCGGCGTCCGCGCTCTCCTCCGGCGAGCCGAAGTAGAAGCGGGTGAGCCAGGCGACCGCGTTGCCCTGCCCACCGGCGATCTCGTCGAGGTCGTCCTCGAGCGACGCGGTGAAGGAGTAGTCGACCAGTCGGGAGAAGTGCTGCTCGAGCAGGCTGACCACGGCGAACGCCAGCCAGGTCGGGACGAGCGCGCTGCCCTTCTTCCAGACGTAGCCGCGGTCCTGGATCGTCGTGATGATGCTGGCGTAGGTGCTCGGCCGCCCGATGCCGAGCTCCTCGAGCCGCTTGACCAGGCTCGCCTCGGTGAAGCGCGCCGGCGGGCTGGTGGTGTGCCCCTGCGGCTCGAGCGCGTCGACGTCCAGCGCGTCGCCGGCGGTCACCCGGGGCAGCCGCCGCTCGGTGCTGTCGAGCTCGGCGTCCGGGTCGTCACTGCCCTCGACGTACGCGCGCAGGAAGCCCGGGAACGTGATCACCTTGCCCGTGGCGCTGAACTCGGCGTCCGTGCCGTCGGCGGTGCGCGCGCCGAGCCGGACGGTGGCGCTCGTCCCCCGGGCGTCGGCCATCTGGCTCGCGACGGTGCGCTGCCAGATCAGCTCGTACAAGCGCAGCTCGTCGCCTCGGACCTCGCCGGCCAGCTCCCCCGGCGTCCGGAACACGTCGCCGGACGGGCGGATCGCCTCGTGCGCCTCCTGCGCGTTCTTGCTCTTGCTCTGGTAGCGGCGGGGGGCGTCCGGGACGTACTCGGGGCCGTAGAGCTGGCGGGCCTGCTCGCGCGCCGCGTTGACCGCCGTCTCCGACAGGTTGGTGCTGTCGGTGCGCATGTAGGTGATGTAGCCGTTCTCGTACAGCCGCTGCGCGGTCTGCATCACGCGCTGCGCGGAGAAGCGCAGCTTGCGCCCGCCCTCCTGCTGCAGCGTGCTCGTCATGAACGGGGCGTACGGGCTGCGGCGGTAGGGCTTGTCCTCGACCGAGCGCACCTCGAAGCGCGCGCCGGCGAGCCGCTCGGCGAGCGAGTGGGCGCTCGCCTCGTCGAGGTGGACGACGTCGACGCCCGGCTTGAGCTGCCCGGTCTCCTGGCCGAAGTCACGGCCGGTGGCGAGCCGCTTGCCGTCGAGCGCGACGAGCGTGGCGGTCAGGCCGCGTGGCGCGGTCGGGTCGTCCTCGTCGGGCGCCGCGGTGAACTGCCCCTCGACGTCCCAGTAGCTCGCCTGGACGAACGCCATCCGCTCCCGCTCGCGCTGCACGACGATCCGGGTCGCGACCGACTGCACCCGCCCGGCTGACAGCCGCGGCATGACCTTCTTCCACAGCACCGGGCTGATCTCGTAGCCGTAGAGCCGGTCGAGCACGCGCCGCGTCTCCTGCGCCTCGACGAGGCTGGTGTCGAGCTCGCGCGGCGTCTCGACGGCGTGCTGGATCGCCTGCGGGGTGATCTCGTGGAAGACCATCCGGCGCACCGGGACCTTGGGCTTGAGCGTCTCCAGCAGGTGCCAGGCGATCGCCTCGCCCTCGCGGTCCTCGTCGGTGGCGAGGTAGAGCTCGTCCGCCCCCTTCAGCAGGTCCTTGAGCTTGCGGACCTGCTCCTTGCTCTCCGGCGTGACGATGTAGAGCGTCTCGAAGTCGTTGTCGACGTTCACGCCGGTCTTCGCCCAGGCCAGGCCCTTGTGGCTCGGCGGGACGTCGGCCGCCTTGCGCGGCAGGTCGCGGATGTGACCGTAGGAGGACTCGACGACGTACCCGCTGCCGAGGAAGGACTGGATCTTCTTGGCCTTGGTCGGCGACTCGACGATGACCAGTCGGGTGCCACCGTTCGCCGCGGCCGCCTTCTTCGCGGGCGCCTTCTTCCTCGCGGCCGGGGCGGGGGTGGCGGTGTCGGGCACGGGTCTCCTGCACGTCTGCTGCTCGTGTGTCCTCGGCCGGGGCAACGCCGGGGAGGTGACGAGTCTGCCTGACGTCCGGCCGGACGGGGCGGATGCGCGGTACCCGGGGCACGTCCGCACGGGGTGGCGGGCCGGCCGTCCGGACAGCGCCGACGCTCCACAAGCCGGCGGGCCAGTCAGGACGGCGTGTCGGCGTCCTGCTCCAGGGCCGGCTCGGCGAGGCACGGCTCGTCGGCGCTCAGCACGCCCGTCTCCGGAGCGGCTGCCTGCCCGGCGACGCCGCCCGCGACGCCGACCTGGCC
>JALYMN010000437.1 GCA_030773675.1 Actinomycetota bacterium | reverse complement strand
CGTCCCCGGCGGCACGCGGTCCAGCCGTTCGCGCAGCAGGTGACGCAGGCGGCGCGCGACGCGGTGCCGGACGACCGAGCCCCCCACGGCCTTGCTCACCACGAGACCCGCCCGCACCGGGAGGTGGTCCTCAGGGCCGGCCGGCAGGTCGGCGTGCAGCGTGAGCAGCGGCCGGGACGCGCGCCGACCGCGCCTTAGGACCTCGGTGAACTCAGCACGCTGCGTCAAGCGGTGCTGTCGTGGGAGCACGCACGCCTCCGGCCGGTCGCACCGTCGTCGACGAGCGCGGAGCTGCGGCCGACTAGGCCGACAGCTCGTCGCGGCCCTTGCGCCGGCGGGCGGCCAGGATGGCGCGACCGGCGCGCGTGCGCATGCGCAGCCGGAAGCCGTGCGTCTTGCTGCGGCGGCGGTTGTTCGGCTGGAAGGTGCGCTTGCTCACGGCGGACTCCGGAGGACGAGGGACAGCTGGACGTCGAGGCGGTGCACGACCTGACGGCGGGCGCGCAGGCACAGACCATCCAGCGTACAAGGGCTCGTCCGGACTGGCCGGACCGTCCGCTGGTCCGGTCGCCCGAGCACACGGCGGGGGCTGTGGACAAGTCCTTGCGGGCCGAGAGGCGGGGCTGTTAGCGTCCCCGCGCCGGTCGGCCCGCAGGGGGTGGCGGCCGACGGGGCCCTCTCGCGGGGTCGCGCGGCAGCGCGTCCGGCCCAAACGCGGAGCACACGACTCTTCTCCACAGCTGTGGACAAGTCTGTGGACCGCGCGTCGGTGCAGTCGCTGAGCCAACGAGAGCGCGAGGACCTTGACCCAGCTGCCCCCCGGACCGCACGGACCGACCGACGGGGACGAGCACCCCGACCTCCGCAGGGAGCCCGACGGCCGCGGCCCAGGCACACCCGGCCCGGCGAGCGCGCCGGACGGCGCGGACGGCAACCTCCAGCGGGTGTGGCGTGACACGGTGGCCACCTTCGCCGACGGCAGCCTCTCGGCGCAGCAGCGCGCCTGGGTGGGGCTGACCCGGCCGCTCGGTCTGCTGGGCGACACCGTCCTGCTGGCGGCGCCCAACGACTTCGCCAAGGACGTGCTCGAGACCCGGCTCCGGCCGGTGATCGCCACCGCGCTGAGCAGCACGTTCGGCCGACCGGTGCAGGTCGCCGTGACCGTGCAGCCCGGCCTCGAGCCGCTGGTCGACGACCCGGACGACGCCGACGAGCGCCTCGCCCCGGTGCGCGCCCTGCCGGGCACCGGACGCGACCGCCCGGCCGAGGAGGGACCAGCTCGCGGCCCTTCCGGCCCCGGCGGCGGGCCCTTCGCAGCGCCCGTGCCGGGCGTCCCCGCGCAGCCGGTCGAGCCGGCCAGGCTGAACCCGAAGTACACCTTCGACTCGTTCGTCATCGGGGCGAGCAACCGTTTCGCGCACGCCGCCTCGGTCGCGGTGGCCGAGGCGCCCGCCAAGGCCTACAACCCGCTGTTCGTGTACGGCCAGAGCGGCCTCGGCAAGACCCACCTTCTGCACGCCGTGGGGCACTACGCGCAGAACCTGTTCAGCGGGGCGCGCGTGCGCTACGTCAGTTCGGAGGAGTTCACCAACGACTTCATCAACAGCCTGCGCGACGACAAGGCGCAGGCCTTCCAGCGGCGCTACCGCGACGTCGACGTCCTGCTCGTCGACGACATCCAGTTCCTGGAGAACAAGGAGCGGACGCAGGAGGAGTTCTTCCACACCTTCAACACTCTGCACAACGCGAGCAAGCAGATCGTCATCAGCTCCGACCGGCCCCCCAAGCAGCTGTCGACCCTGGAGGACCGGCTACGCACCCGGTTCGAGTGGGGGCTGATCACCGACGTCCAGCCGCCCGACCTCGAGACCCGCATCGCGATCCTGCGCAAGAAGGCCGCCCAGGACCGGCTGGCCGCACCTCCGGACGTCCTCGAGTTCATCGCCAGCAAGATCTCGACCAACATCCGTGAGCTCGAGGGCGCGCTCATCCGCGTCACCGCGTTCGCCAGCCTCAACCGCCAGCCGGTCGACCTCAACCTGGCCGAGATCGTCCTCAAGGACCTCATCCCGGCGGACGGCGGGCCGGAGATCACCGGTGCGACGATCATGGCGGCGACGGCGGAGTACTTCAGCCTTACCCTCGAGGACCTGTGCGGGTCGTCCCGCAGCCGCATCCTCGTCACCGCCCGGCAGATCGCCATGTACCTGTGCCGCGAGCTGACCGACATGTCGCTGCCGAAGATTGGGCAGATGTTCGGCGGCCGCGACCACACGACCGTCATGCACGCGGACCGCAAGATCCGCGGGCAGATGGCCGAGCGGCGCGCGATCTACAACCAGGTCGCGGAACTCACCAACCGCATCAAGACCCGCGCCCGCGCATGACCTCGCAGCGATCTACGCACAGGTGGGGACAACCCTGTGGACGACGGTGGACGAGCGGGCCGTGCGCCGTGGACGAGCCGGGACGGTCGACGCTGCCTCCACGGCCGGTCACAGAGCGCTGGGGTCGGCGTCCACATCGCCCGCACAGCGCGCCACGCCCGGCGACCTGCGGGGTCGCTCCGACATCCACAGCGCTGCACGCGCCTAGTACGACGACGTCCTCGTCCTTCTCCGGGAACCCCACGGACTGCTCGGGGACGACCCGGTCTGTGCACACCGCCCTCTGGCAGGCTCTGAGCACCGGTACCCGCTGGACGGGCGGTCTGCACGTGCCGGTGGCCCCCGGTTCGGAACACCTCGGCAGGCTGTGCGTCCGACTGGACCGGTACGACGTCGACAGCTGCGAGCTCGAGCGCCCCGACCCGGAGCCGCTCGGCTCGACGCGCCGCAGGAGCAGCACATGGAGCTGAGGGTCGAGCGCGACGCGCTCGCCGACGCCGTCCTCTGGGGAGCCCGCTCCCTGCCCGCCCGTCCGCCGATGCAGGTGCTGCTCGGCCTGCTGCTCGAGGCCGGCCCCGGGTCGCTCGCCGTGAGCGGGTTCGACTACGAGATGAGCTCGCGCACGGTCGTCGACGCGGCGGTGGACGTCGAGGGGCTCGCGCTCGTGCCGGGCCGGCTGCTCGCCGACATCGTGCGGTCGCTGCCGGCCCTGCCGGTGGAGCTGCGGCTCGAGCAGGGCCGCGTCGTGCTGACCTGCGGGCCGGCGCGGTTCACGCTCCCGACGATGCAGGCGGAGGACTATCCGGCCTTGCCGGGCATGCCCGAGCCGGCCGGAGCGCTGGAGAGCGACGTGTTCGCGGCCGCCGTCGCGCAGGTCGCCGTGGCGGCCGGGCGCGTGGACACACTGCCGCAGCTCACCGGCGTCCGGGTCGAGATCGACGGCGACCAGCTCACGCTCGCCGCGACCGACCGGTACCGGCTCGCTGTGCGCACGTTGCCGTGGAGACCGACCGACTCCGGCCTGTCGACCACGGCGCTGGTGCCGGCGAAGACGCTCGCCGACACGGCCAAGGCGCTGACCGGTGGCGCCGAGGTGACGCTCGCACTCACCACGGCCGCCGTCGGCGAGGGGATGATCGGCTTCGAGGGGGGCGGTCGCCGCACCACGACACGGCTCATCGACGGCGAGTTCCCGAAGTACCGCGCGCTGCTGCCCGACAGCGCCGCCGCGACGGCGGAGGTAGCCACCGGGCCGTTCGTCGAGGCGGTGCGCCGCGTCCAGCTCGTGTCCGTCGTCGCTGCGCGCAACGCGCCGGTCGTGCGCCTGTCGTTCAGCCCGGACGGCGTGGTCCTCGAGGCCGGCGGCCAGGACGACGCGCAGGCCTCCGAGCGGCTCGAGTGCGGCTGGGAGGGCGAGCCGATGTCGATCGCGTTCAACCCGTCGTACCTGCTCGACGGGCTGACAGCGGTCGACAGCGACACGACCACCCTGTCGTTCACGGCGCCGTCGCGGCCGGCCGTGCTCACCGGCAAACGAGAGCCGGACGGCGGCTCCGCGGCGGCTCCGGCGGCCTACCGGTACCTGCTCATGCCGGTGCGACTGTCCGGCTGAGCTCCGGGGCAGTTCCGCGGCGACCGTCCCTGGAGAGAGGCAGGCGCACGTGCAGATCGGCATGATCGGGCTCGGCAAGATGGGCGGCAACATGGCCGAGCGGCTGCGCCGCGGGGGTCACGAGGTCGTCGGGTACGACCGCAACTCCTCCTCGCGCACGGTCGACAGCCTCGAGGCGCTCGTCGCCGCGCTGCGGCCTCCCCGCGTGGCCTGGGTGATGGTGCCGGCGGGCGAGCCGACGTACCAGACCATCGACGCGCTGAGCGCGCTGCTCGAGCCCGGCGACGTCATCGTGGACGGGGGCAACAGCCGCTACACCGACGACCAGCGGCACAGTCGCGACCTCGAGCCGAAGGGCATCGGGTTCGTCGACGCGGGCGTCTCCGGGGGCGTCTGGGGGCTGACCGAGGGCTACGCGCTCATGGTCGGCGGTGGCGCGGAGCACGTCGCGAAGGTGCAGCCGGCCTTTGAAACGCTCAAGCCGGAGGGGGACTTCGGCTTCGTGCACGCCGGCGAGGTCGGCGCCGGCCACTTCGCGAAGATGGTCCACAACGGTATCGAGTACGGGCTCATGCAGGCCTACGCCGAGGGCTGGGAGCTCATGAAGACGGCGGGCGTCGTCACCGACGTCACCGAGGTGCTGCGCAGCTGGCGCAAGGGCACCGTGATCCGGTCCTGGCTGCTGGACCTCATGGTCAACGCCGTCGAGGTCGACGACGACCTGTCGCAGCTGCGCGGCTACGCGCAGGACTCCGGGGAGGGCCGCTGGACGGTCGAGGCCGCAATCGACCACGCTGTCCCGCTGCCGGTCATCACGGCCGCGCTGTTCGCCCGCTTCTCCTCTCGGCAGGACGACAGCCCCGCCATGAAGATGATCGCCGCACTCCGCAACCAGTTCGGCGGGCACGCGGTGACGTCCGTGGCCGGCTCGACCGAGGTCGGCGTCGACAGCCCCGGGGCCGACGCGGGCGCGCCCGTGGCGGCCACGCAGGGGCAGCCGGGGCAGGGCCAGGAGCGCGGCGCGCCGGGCGAGCCCGACGGCAAATAGTGCACGTCTCGCACCTGTCCCTGGTCGACTTCCGCTCCTGGACGGCGCTGGACCTGCCGCTGGAAGCCGGCGGCACGGCGCTCGTCGGCGCCAACGGGCAGGGCAAGACCAACCTCGTCGAGGCGCTCGGCTACGTTGCCACGCTCGGCTCGCACCGGGTCGCCGCCGACGCGCCGCTGGTGCGGGCCGGCGCCGACCGCGCGGTGGTGCGGGCGCGCATCGAACGCGACGGCCGCAGCACCCTCGTCGAGCTCGAGCTCAATCCGGGCAGGGCGAACCGCGCGCGGATCAACCGCGGGCCGGTCCCCCGCGCCCGCGAGGTCCTCGGGCTCCTGCGTACCGTGCTGTTCGCGCCGGAGGACCTCGCGCTGGTGCGCGGCGACCCCGGCGAGCGCCGGCGCTTCCTCGACGACCTGCTGGTGCTGCGCACGCCTCGGCTCGCCGGGCTGCGCGCCGACTACGACCGGGTGCTCAAGCAGCGCAACGCGCTGCTCAAGACCGCCTTCCTGACAAGGCGCAGCGGCGGCGGTGACCTGCGCACCCTCGACGTCTGGGACAGTCACCTCGCCCGCACCGGCGCGGAGCTGCTCGCCGCCCGGCTGGCCCTGGTCGAGCTGCTGCGGCCGCGGGTGGCGACGGCGTACGCGGAGGTGAGCGACGGGCGGGGGGAGACCGAGCTGGCCTACCGCAGCTCGCTCGGCGAGGCGTTCCCGTCGGGGCAGGAGGCCGGCGACCGCGAACGGCTGGCCGAGGAGCTGCTCGCCGAGCTCGGGCGGGTGCGTCCGCAGGAGGTGGAGCGCGGCGTGAGCCTGGTCGGACCGCACCGCGACGAGCTGCACCTCACCCTGGGCGGCCTGCCCGTGCGCGGCTACGCCAGCCACGGCGAGTCCTGGTCCTTCGCCCTGGCGCTGCGGCTGGCGTCGTACGACCTGCTGCGCGGCGACGGTGAGGGTGCCGGCGGCGAGCCCGTGCTCGTCCTCGACGACGTCTTCGCCGAGCTGGACGCCGGACGACGGGAGCGCCTCGCCGCGCTGGTCGCCGGCGCCGAGCAGGTCCTCGTCACTGCGGCGGTGCCGCAGGACGTGCCGGACGCGTTGGCCGGCAGCCGGTACGACGTGCACGACGGGGCGGTGACCCGTGTCCGCTGACCAGGACGGCGAGGAGGTGTTCCACGTGGAACAGGAGCGGTCGGGGAGGTCGGACGGCGACGCCGAGCAGGCGGTGAGCGCCCCGACCACCGGGCCGGACCTGGTCCGCGCCGCGCTCGCCGCGGCCAGGGCGGCCGCCGCGGCCAAGGGCGTCACGCCGGTCGGTCCTCGCCGTAAGCCGCCCGCTCCTCGGCGTGGCCGGCTGCCCGGCGCAGGGCGGGACGTCCGCGACCCGATGCTGTTCGGCGAGGCGGTCCGCCGGCTCGTGGAGGAGCGGGGGTGGCAGGAGACGACCACCAACGCCGGCGTGCTCCAGCGGTGGGACGAGCTGGTCGGCGCCGAGCTGGCCGAGCACTGCCGCCCCCAGTCGCTCGTCGACGGTGAGCTTGTGCTGGTCGCCGAGTCGTCGGCCTGGGCGACGCAGGTGCGACTGCTTGCCGGTCAGCTTCTCGCAACGCTGCGCCAGCAGGTCGGGCCGGGCGTGGTCACGAGGGTCGTCGTCCGCGGTCCGGCGCAGCACGACTGGCGCAAGGGCCCGCGCCGGGTGCAGGGGCGCGGGCCCCGCGACACCTACGGCTGAGAGCGTCGCCCGGGGCCGGGGTGGTGCCCGAGCCAGCTGTCCGGAGAGCCGCGGCGGGGTGGCTCGGCGAGGGCCGGCACGCGGGACGACGGACGGCCGCTCCGCGTGGGGGGACACCCGAAGGGGCTCCCAGGGCGGCACGCGGGCGTCTGGCGGCTGTGCTGCACGGGCCGGGGGAGGCCGAGGACTACACTCGACCAAGTCCACCGGCCGGTCCGGAGCGGACGCACGCAGTCCAGCAGCACTCCGGACGCTCGCCGGCTCCCCGGTCGCGTCGTCCGGGCCGGTCCCGTCGCGAGCGGGAGAAGCGGAGCCCGCGCGACCATGGCTGACCCGACGCCTGCCCCTCCGCCGGACGAGCTGCCCGACGGGGACGACGCCGCTCGGGCGGACGCCCCCCGGGCCGACGAGCCCGCCCCCGCGCCGTCCGGCGTGTACGACGCGGGACAGATCACCGTGCTGGAGGGTCTCGAGGCCGTCCGCAAGCGCCCGGGCATGTACATCGGCTCCACCGGTGAGCGCGGGCTGCACCACCTCGTCTACGAGATCGTCGACAACGCGGTCGACGAGGCGCTCGCCGGGCACTGCGACAGCATCACGGTCACGCTGCTCGCCGACGGCGGGGTTCGGGTGACCGACAACGGGCGCGGCATCCCGGTGGCGATGCACCCCCGCGAGGGCCGACCCGCGGTCGAGGTCGTGCTGACCACCCTGCACGCCGGCGGCAAGTTCGACAGCCAGTCCTACGCGGTCTCCGGCGGGCTGCACGGCGTCGGGGCGGCCGTGGTCAACGCCCTGTCGACGCGGCTGGAGGTCGAGATCCGCCGCGACGGCCACGTCTGGACGCAGACCTACCTGCACAGCGTGGCCGGCGAGCTGCTGCGCGGGGCGCCCACCGACGAGACCGGCACCACCGTCAGCTTCTGGGCCGACGCGGATATCTTCACCGAGACCACGACGTACAGCCGCGAGACGCTGCACCGCCGGCTGCAGGAGATGGCCTTCCTCAACAAGGGGCTGTCCATCACCCTGCGCGACGAGCGGGTCGACCTGACCGACGGCGAGGTCGTCGAGGAGGTCTTTGTCTACCCGGGCGGGCTCGAGGACTTCGTCCGCCACCTCGGCGCCACCAGGACGCCGGTGCACGCCAGCGTCATCGCGTTCGAGGACGAGACCGGCGAGGGCAGCAACGGGCAGCGGATGTCGGTCGAGGTGGCGATGCAGTGGACCGACGCGTACGCCGAGTCGGTCTACACCTTCGCCAACACGATCAACACGCACGAGGGCGGCACCCACGAGGAGGGCTTCCGGACCGCACTGACCAACGTGGTCAAGGCGTGGGCGCGGGCCAAGGGCCACCTCAAGGAGAAGGAGGACCTCGAGGGGACCGACATCCGCGAGGGCCTCACAGCGATCATCTCGTTGAAGCTCGGCGACCCGCAGTTCGAGGGGCAGACCAAGACCAAGCTAGGCAACTCCGAGGCCAAGGGCTTCGTGCAACGGGTGGTGGGCGAGAAGCTGCGCGACTGGCTCGAAGAGCACCCCAACGAGGGCAAGGTCGTCGTCCAGAAGGCCACCTCGGCGGCGCAGGCCCGCATCGCCGCGCGCCAGGCGCGAGACCTCACCCGGCGAAAGGGGCTCATGGGCTCGAAGGGCCTGCCGGGCAAGCTCGCCGACTGCCAGAGCCGCGACCCGGCCGAGTCCGAGGTCTTCGTCGTCGAGGGCGACAGCGCCGGCGGATCGGCCAAGCAGGGCCGCGACCCGCGCTTCCAGGCCATTCTCCCGATCCGCGGGAAGATACTGAACGTCGAGAAGGCGCGGATCGACAAGGTCCTCAAGAATGCCGAGGTCCAGGCCATGATCACGGCACTGGGCACCGGCGTCCACGACGAGTTCGACATCACCAAGCTGCGCTACCACAAGGTCGTGCTCATGGCCGACGCCGACGTGGACGGCCAGCACATCCGCACGCTGCTGCTCACGCTGCTGTTCCGTTTCATGCGGCCGCTCATCGAGGGCGGGTACGTCTACCTCGCGCAGCCTCCGCTGTACAAGATCAAGTGGGGCCGCGACGAGCAGCAGTACGCGTACTCCGACCGCGAGCGGGACGGGCTCATCGCTGGCGGGGTCGGGGGCGGCAAGAAGCTGCCCAAGGACGCCGTCCAGCGCTTCAAGGGGCTCGGCGAGATGAACGCCGCCGAGCTGCGCGACACCACGATGGACCCGCAGCACCGTGTGCTGCTCCAGGTCACGCTCGACGACGCCGCGACCGCCGACGAGCTCTTCTCCGTGCTCATGGGTGAGGACGTCGAAGCGCGCCGCAGCTTTATCACCCGCAACGCCAAGGACGTTCGTTTCCTCGACATCTGAGCTGCCGTCCGATGCCTGTTCCACGTGGAACCGCGCTGTGCTGTCTGAGAGGCCGTGAGTGACCGAGGTCCTGCCCCCGCCCCCCGGCGACCGCGTCGAGCCGGTCGGCATCGAGGTCGAGATGCAGCGCTCGTACCTCGACTACGCGATGTCCGTCATCGTGGGCCGGGCACTGCCCGACGTCCGGGACGGCCTCAAGCCGGTACACCGCCGAGTCCTCTACGCGATGTACGACGGCGGCTACCGTCCTGACCGCGGCTACTTCAAGTGCGCCCGGGTCGTCGGCGACGTCATGGGCAACTACCACCCGCACGGCGACGCCTCCATCTACGACACCCTCGTGCGCCTCGCTCAGCCCTGGTCGCTGCGCTACCCGCTCGTCGACGGCAACGGCAACTTCGGGTCGCCGGGCAACGACCCGCCCGCCGCGCAGCGCTACACCGAGTGCCGGCTCGCGCCGCTGGCCATGGAGATGCTGCGCGACATCGACGAGGAGACCGTCGACTTCACCCCCAACTACGACGGGCGCTCGCAGGAGCCGGTCGTCCTGCCGTCGCGCATCCCGAACCTGCTGGTCAACGGCTCGGGCGGCATCGCCGTCGGCATGGCCACGAACATGCCGCCGCACAACCTGCGCGAGATCGCGGACGCCGTCCAGTGGTGTCTGGCCCATCCCGACGCCACCGACGGTGAGCTGCTCGAGGGCTGCATCGAGCGGGTGAAGGGACCGGACTTCCCCACCGGCGCGCTCGTCGTCGGACGCTCGGGCATCGAGGACGCCTACCGCACGGGCCGCGGGTCGGTGCGCATGCGCGCTGTCGTCGAGGTCGAGGAGGTCAAGGGCCGCACCCAGCTCGTCGCGACCGAGCTGCCCTACCAGGTCAACCGCGATGCGCTCGCCGTCCGGATCGCCGAGCTCGCCGACGAGGGCAAGATCAAGGGCATCTCGAACGTCGTCGACGAATCGAGCGATCGCACCGGCACCCGTCTCGTCGTCGAATTGCGCCGCGACGCCATCGCCAAGGTCGTCCTCAACAACCTGTACAAGCACACACAGCTGCAGGACAGCTTCGGCGTCAACAACCTCGCCATCGTCGACGGCGTCCCGCGGACACTGCGCCTGGACCAGCTCGTCAGCCTCTACGTCGGCCACCAGATCGACGTCATCGTGCGGCGCACCCGCTACCGGCTGCGCAAGGCGGAGGAGCGGGCGCACGTCCTGCGCGCGCTCGGCAAGGCGCTGGACCGGCTGGACGACGTCATCGCGCTCATCCGCGCCGCCGAGTCCGCCGAGGCGGCGCGCACCCAGCTCATGGCGCTGCTGGACATCGACGAGGTCCAGGCCACCGCGATCCTCGACATGCAGCTCCGCCGCCTCGCCGCGCTCGAGCGGCAGCGGATCCTCGACGAGCTGGCGCAGCGCGAGGCGGAGATCGCCGAGCTGCAGGCGATCCTCGCCGACCCGGGCCGGCAGCGGGCCATCGTCGGGGAGGAGCTCGCCGAGGTCGTCGAGCGCTACGGGGACGAGCGGCGTACCCGACTCATCCCCTACGAGGGCGACATGAGCGTCGAGGACTTCATCGCCCAGGAGGACGTCGTCGTCACCGTGACGCGCGGCGGCTACGCCAAGCGCACGAAGTCCGACCTCTACCGCTCGCAGCGGCGCGGCGGCAAGGGCGTGCGCGGCGCCGCGCTCAAGCAGGACGACATCGTCGAGCACTTCTTCGTCACGACGACCCACCACTGGATCCTGTTCTTCACGAACAAGGGCCGGGTCTACCGGGCGAAGGCCCACGAGCTGCCCGAGGCGAACCGCGACGGACGCGGGTCGCACGTCGCCAACGTGCTGGCCTTCCAGCCCGACGAGTCGATCGCCCAGGTGCTCGCAATCCGCGACTACGGCGTCGCGCCGTACCTGGTGCTGGCGACCCGCGCCGGCATGGTCAAGAAGACCCCGCTCGCTCAGTACGACAACGGCCGCTCAAACGGGCTCATCGCGGTCAACCTGCGCGAGGACGACGAGCTCATCGGGGCGGCGCTCGTCGACCCGGAGGACGACCTGCTGCTCGTCAGCCGCCGCGCGCAGTCGATCCGCTTCCAGGCCGACGACGAGGCGCTGCGCCCGATGGGCCGCGACACCTCCGGCGTGCGCGGGATGAACCTCGGTGACGGCGACGAGGTGCTCGCCATGCAGGTGGTGCCCGCCGGCCGGCAGTCCGAGCTCGACCTGCTCGTCGTGAGCGACGGCGGCTACGGCAAGCGCACCTCGCTCGCGGAGTACCGCCGGCAGGGCCGCGGAGGCAGTGGCATCCTCACCGCGAAGTTCCCGGAGGCGCGGGGCGTGCTGGTGGGCGCCATGGTCGTGCGGGAGCAGGACGAGGTCTTCGCCATCACGAGCGCCGGCGTGGTGATCCGGATGCAGGTGGCCCCGATCCGCTCGTCCGGACGCGGCACGCAGGGCGTCAAGCTCATGCAGCTGGACGGCGGTGCCACGATCGTCGCCGTCGCGCACAACGGCGAGGCCGAGGCGGAGGACGCGGTCGAGCAGCTCGCCGAGTCCTCGTCGGCACGTCCGGAGCCCGCGGAGGGCGAGGAGGTGGACACTGCACCCGAGAGCCTTGCGGACGACGCCGCCGCCGACGGTCCGGCGGCGGTCGCGGACGACCTCGACGATGAGGACGGTCAGTGAGCGAGCAGCGGTTGCAGACAGCCGGCGCCGGGTCGCCGCCTCCCGCGGACGACCGCACGCAGGTGCTGCCTCGTCTCGCCTCCCTGGCCGCCGGCGCGGTGGCCCGTCCGCTGGGGGCGCCGCGCATGGCCGCTGAGACGCCCTCGACGTCCCCGTCGGCGTCGCCCGCCGGGGCCGCCGCGGGCGGGAGCGGGCCGTTGCCGCAGGCGGCGGAGGCG
>JALYMN010000436.1 GCA_030773675.1 Actinomycetota bacterium | reverse complement strand
CGGCCGGCCGGGACAACTCCCACGCCTGCCGTCGTGATGTAGAGGCCGTCGGCGGCGCCCTTGTCCACCACCTTCGTGTCACCGGTGACGATCGCGACGCCGGCGCCGGCCGCGGCCTCGGCCATGTCGGCGACGATCCCCTGGAGATCGGCGACTGCAAAGCCCTCCTCGAGCACGAACGCGGCCGACAGCCACGCCGGTCGGGCACCGCACATCGCGAGGTCGTTCACCGTGCCGTGCACCGCGAGGTGACCGATCGAGCCACCCGGGAAGCGCCGCGGCTTCACGACGTACGAGTCGGTCGACAGCGCGACCCGCTCTCCGGTCGGCAGCTCCAGGAGAGCGCCGTCGCCGAGCGGAGCGAGCGCGTCGTTGCGGAACGCGTCGAGGAACACCGCGTCGACCAGTGCGGCGGACGCCTTGCCGCCCGCCCCGTGCGCGAGTGTCACCACCTCGTCCGTCAGGCGCGGGCGGCGGCGTCGTACCGCCTCGATCCGCTCGAGGACGAGCTCCTGGCGGCCGTCCGGCTCCGGCGCGCGGGCTGCCGTCGTCACCGGGAGGCCGCCGCCAGGCCGGGCGCGGTCTTGTGCAGCCGGCCGAACGTGTAGTACGCCGCGCATGCACCCTCGGATGACACCATGCACGTCCCGATCGGGGTCTCCGGCGTGCACGCCGTGCCGAACACCTTGCACTCCCACGGCTTGATGACGCCCTTGAGCACCTCGCCGCACTGGCACGCCTTGGGGTCGGCGACGCGCACGCCGGGCACCGCGAACAGCCGCTCGGCGTCCCACGCCGCGAACTCCTCACGAAGCGCGAGCGCGCTCTGCGCGATGAAGCCCAGGCCGCGCCACTCGAAGTGCGGCCGGAGGGTGAAGACTTCCTGCAGGTACCGCAGCGCGACCGGGTTGCCCTCGTCGCGCACCACCCGCGTGTACTGGTTCTCCACCTCGCACCTGCCGCTGGTGAGCTGCTCGAGCAGCATCAGGATCGCCTGGAGGATGTCGAGCGGCTCGAACCCGGTCGTGACGATCGGCTTGGCGTACCGCTTCGCGACGAACTCGTAGGGGCGGTTGCCCACGACCGTGCTGACGTGGCCGGGACCGAGGAAGCCGTCCAGGCGCAGGTCGGGCGAGTCGAGGATCGCCTTGATGGGCGGCACGATCGTCACGTGGTTGGAGAAGACGCTGAAATTCTTCACGCCGGTGTCCCGGGCGCGCACGAGCGTGACCGCGGTCGACGGCGCGGTCGTCTCGAACCCGACGGCGAAGAAGACCACGTGCCGGTCAGGATTGGCCTGTGCGATCTTCAGCGCGTCGAGCGGTGAGTAGACCATGCGGACGTCCGCGCCGCGTGCCTTCGCCTCGAGCAGGCTCGACCGGCTCCCGGGGACGCGCATCATGTCGCCGAACGACGTGAAGATGACGTCGGGCCGCTCAGCGAGCGCGATGGCATCGTCGACCCGGCCCATCGGAATGACGCAGACCGGGCAGCCGGGACCGTGAACGAGCTCGACCGTCTCCGGCAGGAGCTGCTCGATGCCGTGGCGGTAGATCGTGTGCGTATGGCCGCCGCAGACCTCCATGAACGCGTACGGCGTCTGGTCGCGGCGCGCCTCGGCCAGCTCCGTGATGCGCCGGACGGCGAACCGCGCGGCAGCCGGGTCGCGGAACTCGTTGACGAATTTCATGTCGCCACCGCCTTCGCGAGCCGGTCCTGGACCCGTCGCCACAGGGCCACGGCGAGCGCGGCCTGGGTCTCCTGCGTCCGGTGGACGCTGTCGGAGCTGACGACGAGGCAGTGGTCGACGTCGCCGCTCGCCGCCATGGCGCCGCCGCCGTAGCCGGCGAGCCCGAGGGTCAGCAGCCCGGCACCACGGGCCGCGGCGAAGGCTCGCAGCACGTTGGCCGACCCACCGCTCGTCGACACACCGAGCAGGGCGTCACCGGCCTTGCCGAAGGCGAGCACCTGCCGCGCGAACACCACGTCGAACCCGACGTCGTTGGACAGGGCGGTCAGCACCGCCGGGTCGGTGACGAGCGAGCGGGCCGGCAGCGGTCCGCCGTACGGCGGCGCCGCGAACAGCGACGCGATCCCGGCGGCGTCCGTCGACGAGCCACCGTTCCCGGCCACGAGAAGCCGACCGCCGCGTGTGAAGACGTCGGCGAGCGCGTCGGCAGCGGCGTCCAGCGTGCGCGCCTGCCTCTCGAGGGTCTCGACGCGCAACCGGCTGCTCACGGCTGCCTTGGCGTCCGCGGACGCGGCGAGGTCGGCGAGCAGCGGTGCGGCGTCACGCTCCTCGGCGTCAAGGAACGGGTAGAGAAAGGATCCGGTCACGATCGCACCTTCGTGATCGCCGATCCCGCGTGCACCAGGACGAGGTCCCCGCGACGCACATCGCCCACGAGCGCGACGTCGACCTCCTCGACACCGGTCGCGACCCGGACCCGGGCGGTGACGCCGTCGGCGACCAGGACCTCGGCGAGGCGCCCCTCGTCCGAGCAGGTGATGCACACCGGCGCGGCGCCCTCGGGCTTCCGCTCAAGCAGTCCGGGGTGCTCGAAGCACACGTGGGTCAGCTCCCAGAGCAGGTGGTAGAGCAGGACGAACCGGCCGTTGTACGGCGCCTCCGGCTCGTCGGGCAGCCACAGCACGTGGTCCGCGGCTCCGGGCGGAGGAGGTGCGCCGCAGCCCAGCCACAGCAGGGTCAGGCCGTATGCCGGCGCCCGGCGGGCGAGGTCGGCCAGGGCCCGGTCGTCCGCCGGCCCGACGAGCAGCAGGACGTCCGAAGCGCGCGCGTCGACCACGAGCTGGGCGTGCGCGTTGTCGGCATCGAGTGCCACGGCCGGCAACGCGCGGGTGCCGACGACGACCGGGTGGACGAACTCAACGGCGACGTGCGACGCGTGCTGCGGCCAGGCGGGTGCCACGCACCACAGCGTGCCGCCCTGCGCGAACCGGCGGGCGAGCGCGAGCGACGCGGCCGCAAGGTCCCCCGGCAGCGTGCCCGGCAGGCCGTGGACGACAGGAGCGGTCGCGGTCATGATGCGGCCGCGTCCTCGACCGGTGCGGCGTAGTCCGAGAGCTCCTGCTCGTACATGTCACCGAGCCGCTTGAGCGCGTCCAGGGTCTCGCGCGCCTCGTCCTCGTCGATGCGGGCCATCGCGAAACCGACGTGGACGAGCACCCAGTCGCCGACCCGCACCCCGCCGTCGCCGCCGAGCCCGACGATGGCGACGGACACCTCGCGACGGACCCCGTCGACGTCGACCTTGGCGCGCAGCTGCTCGGCGTCGCTGATCGCGACGATCTGGCCGGGGATGCCGAGGCACATCGCGCACCGTCCTTCCGGGGTATACGCACTCTAGGTCGCCACTAGGTGTTCTGCACACCTTCTTCGCCGCCGCGAAGCCGCTCGTCCTAGACTCCGGGCCGTGCGCGTCGCCTTCGTGGGCAAGGGAGGAGCGGGCAAGTCCGCGCTGTCCGGCACCTTCGCTCGCGTCCTCGCCCGGCGGGGGGATCGTGTGCTCGCCCTCGACTCCGACCCGATGCCGGGCATGGCGTTCTCGCTGGGCGTCCCGGTCAGTGACGCCGGGCTGCCGGACGACGTGGTCGAGGAGTACGAGCAGGACGGACGACGCCGCTATCGGCTGCGCGCCGGGCTGTCCGGCCCGCAGGTCGTCGACCGGTACGCCGCGCATGCGCCGGACGGCGTGCGCTTCCTGCAACTCGGCAAGGCACGCGGGCCGCGGTGGGCGAACACCCGGCAGCACTTCGGCTTCCAGGGCGTGCTCGACGACCTCCCGGGTGAGGGCTGGAGCATCGTCGGGGACCTGCCCGGCGGGACCCGGCAGCCGTTCCTCACGTGGGGGCGCTACACGCGCACGTTCCTGCTCGTCGTGGAGCCGACCGCGGCCTCGCTGCTCACGGCGCGGCGACTGTCCCGGCTGTCCGGGATGCGCGGCGCTCCGCACGTGGCCGCCGTCGCGAACAAGGTCCGGGAACCGGGTGACCGTGAGCGCGTGGCCGAGGAGACCGGGCTGCCGGTCCTCGCCGCGGTTCCGTTCGACGCCGCGATGGGCGAGGCGGCGCGAACCGGCCGGCCGCTGCTCGACGTCGACCCTGACGCGCCGGCTGTGGCGGCGGTACGGTCGCTCGCGGACGCCCTGCATACCGAGACGGAGTCGCCATGAAGGTCGCCGTGGTGGGCAAGGGCGGGTCGGGCAAGACGACGACGGCCTCGGTCCTGGCCCGCACGTTCGCGCGATCGGGCCGCTCGACGCTCGCCCTCGACTGCGACGCGAACCCCAACCTGGGGATCTCGCTGGGCCTGGGGGTCGACGAGACCGAGCGGCTCGTCACGGTCCGCGAGGCGGTGGACGCCGGTGACGAGGAGCACGCGACGAGCGCGGACGACCTCGTCGAGCGCTTCGGTGTCGTCGGCCCGGACGGCGTCCGCCTGGCGGTCGTCACCGCCATTCAGAACCCCGAGCCAGGCTGCCCATGATGCGGGGTCTCACCTGAGCAGTTGCTCGGGCAGCTCGTCCGGCCGGGACGCGTGGTCGTTGCGGACTTCGAGGCGGGCCTCGGCACCGTCCTGCGAATGGACGGCCGTCCGGTCGACGTCGTCGTGATCGTCGTCGAACCGACGACGTCGTCGCTCGAGGTCGGTCGCAGGGCCGCGGAGACGGTCCGCGAGGGACGGCTCGGCCGGCTCGTTGTGGTCGCGAACCGCGTGCGTGACGCCGATGACGCGCAGCGCGTGACGGGTGCTTTTCCCGACGACGAGGTCGTCGTCGTGCCCGACGACCCAGCGATCACACAGGCCGAGCGCGACGGCGTCGCGCCGCTCGACGCCGCCGCCGAGGCACCCGCCGTACGCGCGCTCGTCGGGCTCGCGGAGTCGCTGGTGTCCTAGCGGCTCAGGTCCGCGAGCGCGCGTAGCAAGTCGTCCATCCCGGATCGCAGCGCCGGTGGCACCGGCAGCAGCCCGACCGCACCTGCGCGGTCGGCGTCCGCGACGACCGGCTCATAGGGCAGGACCGCGGCGAGCGTCAGCCCCTCGTCGGCGACCGCGGCGCGGAGGAACGCCTCGTCGTCGGGCGTGCGCACCTTGTTGCCCAGCACGAGGACGTGCGGGATCCCGAGCTCGGCGGCGAGTGTGGCCGTCCGCGCGGCAGTGAGGACGGACTTGCGGGTCGGCTCGCACACGACGAGCAGCGCGTCCGCGTGCGCGAGCGTCCCACCCGACCGGCTCAGGTGCTCGAGCCCCGCCTCCATGTCCACGAGCGTGACGTCGACGTCGGCCAGGGCGTCGGCGAGCAGGCTCCGCACGGTGGCGTGGCCGGAGCAGGTGCAGCCGGCGCCAGCCGACGCGACCTTGATCGCCGACAGGAGCGTGGGACCTGCGGGCGTGGGCCGGCCGTAGTCGGCGACGAGGTCCGCCGCCGAGATCCCGCCGCCCGAGCCGACGACCGCGGCGCGGGGCAGCACCGGCACCGCCTCGGTGTCGGACAGCGACAGGCCGAGCGAGAGCCCGAGGTTAGGGTTCGAGTCCGTGTCGATCGCGACGACGCGGCGCCCGCTGTCGGCGTACGCCCGCGCGACCAGCGCCGAGACGGTCGTCTTGCCGACACCCCCCTTGCCGACCACGCCGAGGGTGAGAGCGGGCGGTGCGGA
>JALYMN010000435.1 GCA_030773675.1 Actinomycetota bacterium | reverse complement strand
GACAGCGGCAGCAGCGGCGCGGCCGCGCCGGCGGCGGACTGCCGGCCGCTGGAGGCCGCGACGTACTGGAGGTCCTGCACGTACGGCGACGCGGTCACCACGCGCGGCGAGGTCACCTGCGCGACCGGCGCGCCCGAGCGCACGACGGCCGCGCTGACGCGCCCGGGTGCGAGGGGGACGGTGCAGGTGTCGACGCCCCCGTCGACCTGGCAGGTGTGCGTGGCCCCGCCCACGGTCACCTGCACCATCGCGGGGGCGGTGAGGAGGGTCAACGCCTCGACGGTGTCGCGGGCGGGGCTGCTCGTGCGGCCGCGGCGCTCCATGAGCAGCGTCTGGGCGTACTTCGGCCGCGCCGAATGCGGCTGTCCCCGGTGCGTGAGGTAGACGCTGTCACGGACGATCGCGGGCGCGGTGCCGGTCTTCCACCAGGTGAGGTAGTAGGCGTTGAGGTCCAGCCAGGCCGGGCCGTTCTGCGCCGACGGGGCGATGTGCGTGCCCTCGGCGTAGTCGTTCCACGTCGGGATCTGCACGTACTCCGCGCCGCTGTCGCGGGCCACCTGCCAGGTGCTGCGCAGGTTGCCCGTGTTCTCCGCCTCGTCGAAGATGCCCTCGCGCGGACGCTGGTCCTGCACCGAGACGGGCTGCATCCACGCCTTGCCGAGCGCCCGGACCGCCGCGGCGCGGCCGAGCGCCGAGTCCGCGTCGGTCTCCGTCGGGTCGTTCCAGGCAGGGTTGCGGTTGCCCCAGTTCGCCATGCCGTAGCTGATCCGGGCGAACGCCGAGCGCCAGTCGCGCTCGTCCTGGAACAGCGGCAGGAACGCCACCGGCTGGTCGTGCCGCTCCCGCATGAGCGCGAGGAACTGCGTCCAGAAGGCGACCGACCTGCGCTCGGCGGTGAAGGGCGCCACGACGAGCCGGCCGTCGGCCAGGCGGTGCGCCGCCGGCGACGCGCCGAGGTGCGCCACGTGCTCGGCGAGCGTCGCGGCGTCCTTCTCGACCATGCCGGGCCCGGACATGTCGGGCATGAGCATGATCGAGAAGCCGGGGTCGACGTTCTGGGCGGCCTCCAGCAGCTGGTTGATCCCGGTCCACTGCCTGCCGCCTGTGTCGCCGAGCTGCAGGATGTCGACGGCGAAGCCGTCCAGCCCGGCCGCCGAGGCCTGCCGCACCTCCTGCTCGAGGTCGCGCAGCCGCCATCTGTCCTCGGCGTCGGCCGCCACCGCGCGCCCGGTCGGGCGGTCGCGCAGGTAGCCGCCGTACGCCGCGTGCTTGCCGTCCTCGCCGTCCGGCACGAGGAAGTTGCGGTCGTAGTAGTCCGGGGCCTCGTTGTCGATGGACGCCGGGAACCACGGCACGTAGTGGGCGAACGCCTTGCGCGGGGAGCCGCGCAGCGCGCCCGCCGCGGCAGGCAGGTCGAACGGCAGCGGCGCCGCGGCGGCGGCCACCAGCTCGGCCGGCAGTGCCCCGCCCGTGCCGGCCGAGGTCGCGGCTGCCGACGTCCCGGCGCCCACCAGCGCCGTGCCCTCGACCGCTGTCCCCTCGAGGAGCATCTCCTCGAGCGCCCATGACGTGCCGACGGGCACCAGCGTCGCCACCGCGATGGCGGCGACCACGGCGAGACGGACGGTCCGGGCGGGCCCCGTCCGGTCGGTGTGCGACGGCGCGGGCGTGCGGCGCGGGCGCAGGGCGAGCACGGGACCTCCGGGGGCAGGGCAGGAGGCTGCGCCGCGAGGACGGCGCAGCCGCGGGACACGGCACGACCGACCTGCTCGTCGGCGCCGCCGCTCGGGGACGCGCCCAGGATCACTCGCCGTCCTGGGAAGGTCTGTGGCTCAGGAGGACGGTCCGGACTGGCCGGGACGGATGGCCCGCGCGGACCACGAGGTCGGCCGGACGTCCCTCTACGCCGAACGGGTGGTGCAGCCCACTCGACGTCCTAGGAACAGCAGGTCATGAGGGCAGGGAGCGGGACAGGCGGGCAGCCGGGGTGCGGATGTTCCTCACCTGTGCCCTCGGCAGCCTCGTGCCGCTGGTGGCGTTGGGCGGGATGCTGGTCGAGGCCGCTGCGCGTCGACACCGCCGAGGGGCTGACCCTGCCCGTGCGCCAGCAGTCGGGCGCCGCCACCGAGCTGTCGGTGTTCTCGGGCTCGGTGGGTGCAGCTGCGGCTGCGCAGCTTCGACGGCGCGTCCTGCTCAGCGACGACGGCACCGTGGTCGACGGCATCCGCTCTTCGAGCCGCGCCTTCCACGACGCCGCCCGCGGTGGCCGGTCCTCCGCGGCCCTGTCCGCGATCCGCTCGACGGCGAGGGCCAGGTGATCCGGCGCTGCAGCCGGTCGTGGTGAGCCCCACCGGCCGGGCCCCGGCGTGCTGGAGCTCTACCTGCCCTACGACGAGCTCGCCCGGCGGACCGAGGAGCAGTTGGCGCGCACGACGCTGCGGCTGTGCGCCGCGCTGACGGTCCTTTACCTGTTCGTCCTCGCCGTCTCCTGGGGGACCTCGCGCAGCCTGCGCCGGCAGGCCCAGCGCCGCGAGCACCAGGCGCTGCACGACGGGCTGACCGGGCTGCCCGACCGGGGCGTTCCTGCACGCCGTCGCGCAGGAGCTCGGCGCGAGCGAGGGCACCGCCGCCGGCACCCCGGTGGTGCTCGTCGACGGCGACCAGGTCTAGGCGGTCCACGACAGGCTCGGCCATGGCCGGCTGCGGCACCGCGTCCTCGGGCGTCGGCGCCGCGCCGGCGGCGCAGCGCCTGGCGCAGGACGACGCCCTGCGCGACCTGCTCCCCGAGCACGTGCGCGCCAGCGGCGTGCTCACCCTCGGCACCGACGCGTCCTACGCCCCGGCCAACGCGTTCGCGGAGGACGGGCGCTCCGTCGTCGGCTTCGAGCCGGACCTCGCCGCCGCCGTCGGCGAGGCCCTTGGGGTCGAGGTGCGCATGCAGGTGCGCCCTTGCAGGGGCTGCTGGACGACGTCCGCGCCCAGGAGTCGCCCGGGGAATGACGGCGATCGCCGACACCCGGGAGCGCGAGGACAAGGTCGACTTCGACACCTCCTTCTCCGCCGGCAGCTTCCATCGTCGTCCGCAAGGGCAATCCGCAGGGGACCTCGGCGACCTCGGCGACCTCGGCGACCTCGGCGGCGAGACCGTCGCGGTGGAGCGGGCCGATGCAGGTCGACCTGCTGGAGCGGGCCCGGCAGCGCTGCGACGGGGCGCCCATCCGGGTGAGCGAGCAGTCCGACAACGCCGAGGAGCTGCTGCAGCTGCGCACCAGACGGGCCGTCGCCGTGCTCGACGACTAACCGCCGGCGGTCTCGCTCGCCTCCCAGGCGCGGCCCCGGGCCTACTACCAGCTCGCCGCCGACACGCAGTACAAGCCGGGCCTGTACAGCGTCGCCGTGGCCAAGGACGGCCAGCGGCTCCACGACGCCGTGCACGGCGCGCTCGAGCGCGTGCTCGCCTCCGGGCGCTACGGGCAGGTGCCGGCGCGCTGGAACGTCAGCGGCGGCGCCGTGGCCTCACCGACGGTGCACAGCGCCTCCCGCTCCTGATGCCGCTCCTGATGCCGCGTGCGTGGAGCGTGTACTCTCTCCCTCGCTCCGTCGCCCCCTTAGCTCAGTCGGCAGAGCGTCTCCATGGTAAGGAGAAGGTCTACGGTTCGATTCCGTAAGGGGGCTCTCAGCACCACCTGGCGGTGTAGCTCAGCCTGGTAGAGCAAGCGGCTCATAATCGCTGTGTCACCGGTTCAAGTCCGGTCACCGCTACTCGCACTGCAGCGCGACCCGTGCGCCGGACCGCTCCGGTAGTCTCGGTGCT
>JALYMN010000434.1 GCA_030773675.1 Actinomycetota bacterium | reverse complement strand
AACAAGGCCATCCGCGCCTTCATCGATGGCTGGAACGACCGCGCCCACCCGTTCATCTGGACCAAGACCGCCGACCAGATCCTCGCCAGAGCCGACCGGAAGAAGACTTCGACTACGGCCCACTAGTAGCTTTTGCCGCCGCAAGGGGAGTCGATCACATGAGTTCGAAGAAGGTGCACGTGGTCGTCGACCGGGACGACCACAAGCGCGGGTCGGTTCGTGATCTGCAGGTCGACCGTGCCGGCCAGGGTGTCCCCCTCCGGGCCAGTAGCCGTTGCGCGAGTTGCTCCGCTCGCCGCTACGCACGCCGTTGGACGTGCTTGCCTGCGCCCGCCAGCTACGGCTACGGGTCGCGCACGTCGTACTTGAGGAACCGCGGCACAGCAGCGGCCGCGGCGAGGGTGAGCGCGACGCAGGCCAGCCCGCCCGCGACCACCGAGCCCTGCAGCCCGACGAGGCCGACGGATCCGCCGGCCCGTGCGTCGCCGAGCCGCGGACCGCCGGCGACGACCACGATGAACACCCCGCCGAGCCGGCCGCGCATCGCGTCGGGCGCGGCGGTCTGCAGCACCGACGTGCGGAACACCGCGCTGACCATGTCGGCGGCGCCGGCGAGCGCCAGAGCGAGCAGCGCCAGCCACAGCACGTCCGCGAGCCCGAACAGGGTCACCGACAGGCCCCACGCGACGATGGCGACGACGACGGCGACGCCCTGGCGGCGCACCCGGCCGAACCAGCCGCCGCCGAGCGCTCCCAGCAGCGCTCCGGCGGCGAGCGCGGAGTAGAGCATCCCGGCGGTCTGCGGCCCGCCGCCGTACACCTGCTCCGCGAGCGCCGGGAACAGCGCACGGGGCATCGCGAACACCATCGCGATGAGGTCGACGACGAAGGTCATGAGCAGCACCGGCTGCGTACCGAGGAAGCGCAGGCCCTCGACGACGCTGGCCAGACCGGCCGCTCGCCCGCCGCCGTGCGGCGGCATGGCCGGCAGCGCGCGCACCGCCCACAGCGCGGCGAGGAACGACACCGCGTCGAGCGCGTACGCCGACGCGAACCCGTACCGCGCCACCAGGACCCCGGCGAGCAGCGGCCCCACGGTCACGCCCACGTTGAACTCGACCTGGCGCAGCGCGTTCGCCGACGGCAGGAGCTCCTTGGGCAGCAGCCGCGGCACGAACGCCTGCCGCGCCGGCGAGTCGACGGCGAACAGCGCCGCCTGCGCCGCGACCACGGCGTACAGCAGCCAGACCTGCCCGAGCCCCAGCACGGCCTGCCCCAACAGCACCAGCGACAGCACGACCTGGCCGGCAGTGATGAGGAGCACGAGCCGTCGACGGTCGACCGCGTCGGCGACGGCGCCGCCGTACAGGCCGAACAGGACGAGCGGGAGCAGCCCGGCGAGCCCCACCATCCCCACCGCGAGCGCCGAGCCGGTGAGCTCGTAGACCTGCAGCGGCACGGCGACCGTCGTGACCTGGGTGCCGACGACCGACACCGCGTCGCCGAACAGCAGGCACCGATAGGGCCGCGACACCCGAACAGGCGTGAGGTCGAGGGCCAGACCGCGCAGGCGGCGCAGGACCGACGTCCGGACCGGGGCGTCGGGGCGGCCCTGTCCGGGGGCGGGGTCCAGGCTCACTCGCCCCATCCTCCCAGAGCGCGCGTGCGACGCTGCGGCGTGACGAGCACGCAGACCAACCACGCGGTCACGGGCCGGGAGCAGCTGCTGGCGCTGTACGGGCCGGTGCCCGTGCGCGCCGCGGGCAAGGTGCACCCGGCTCTCGACGCGCACGACCGGGCCTTCGTCGCCCGCTCGCCGTTCCTGCTGCTGGCCACCGTCGCCCGCGACGGGCTGCTCGACGTCTCGCCGCGCGGCGACCTGCCGGGCTTCGTGTCCGTGCTGGACGACGGCCGGCTCGTGCTCCCGGACCGGCCCGGCAACAACCGGGTCGACTCGCTGCTCAACGTCGTCAGCGACCCGCGGGTCGCGCTGATCCTGCTGGTGCCGGGCGTCGGGCACACGCTGCGGGTCAACGGGACGGCGGTCGTGACGACCGACCCCGACCTGCTCGCGCTCGGCGAGGTGCGCGGGCGGCTGCCGCGCACGGCGCTGGCCGTGACGCCGGTCGAGGTGCTCTACCAGTGCCCGCGCGCGCTGGTCCGCTCCCGGCTGTGGGACGTCGCCGCGCAGGCCGCGCCGGGCGAGCTGCCCGAGCTCGACGTCGTCCTGGCCGACCAGGTCGGCATCAGCGTCGAGGAGTCGCGCCGGCACGGCGCGAAGAAGGACCCGCTCTGGTAGACGCGGAACACCCCCGTGCCCGCCCCTGCGCCACCGTGATCATGCCCGTACGGCGGTCGATCGGCAGGCGAGGCAGCCGGAAGCGCATGATCACGGCAGCGGGAGGCGGCGGACGGCGGACGGCGGCGGCATGCGCCTACGGGCTGAGCCGCTCCACGACCCCGCGCGCCACGTCGTAGCGCAGCCGGTCGTGCAGCCGGCTCGGGCGCCCCTGCCAGAACTCCATGGTCTCGGGCACCACCCGCAGACCGCCCCAGAACGGCGGCACCGGGACCTCGCCGCCGGCGAAGCGCTGCTCGAGCTCCGCCTGGCGCTGCTCGAGCACCTCCCGGGAGTCGATCACCTGCGACTGCCGCGACACCCACGCGCCGAGTTGGGAGCCGCGCGGGCGCGAGCGGAAGTAGGTCTCGGTCTCCTCCCGCGCCACCTGCTCGACCGTCCCCGCGACGACCACCTGCCGCTCCAGCTCGAGCCAGGGGACGACGAGCGAGGCGTGCGGGTTGGCGAGCGCCTCCCGCGCCTTGCGCGAGCCGAGGTTGGTGAACACGACGAGACCGCGGGCGTCGTACGCCTTGAGCAGGACGGTCCGGGCGCTCGGCCGGCCCTCCGCGGACGCGGTCGCGAGCACGACGGCGTTGGGCTCGAGCAGCCCCGCCGCGTCGGCGAACCAGCGGTCGAACTGCTCGAGCCAGGTCGGCGCGAGGTCGGCCTCGGACAGGCCTGCCCGCGCGTACTCGCGGCGCAGGTCGGCGGGCGTCGGGGGCACGGTCACGGCTCAGCGTCGCGCAGTCCTGTCGCAGCCGTGGGGTTGACTGCACGGGCACCGCCGCCCCACGACTCGCCGGAGCTGCCCCCCATGGCCGAGACCGTCTTCAGACCCGGGCTGGAGGGCGTCGTCGCCTTCGAGTCCGAGATCGCCGAGCCCGACCGGGAGGGCAGTGCCCTCCGCTACCGGGGGGTCGACATCGAGGACCTCGTCGGGCGGGTCTCCTTCGGCAACGTCTGGGGGCTGCTGGTCGACGGCCGCTTCGACCCCGGGCTTCCGCCGGCCGAGCCGTTCCCGCTCCCCGTGCACTCCGGCGACATCAGGGTCGACGTGCAGTCGGCGATCGCGATGCTCGCGCCGGCCTGGGGCCTGCAGCAGATGCTCGACATCGACGAGACGCAGGTCCGCGACGACCTCGCCCGGATCTCGGTCATGGTCCTGTCCTACGTCGCGCAGTCGGCCCGCGGGCTGGGCAGGCCGATGGTGCCGCAGCGCGAGATCGACAAGGCGAGCAGCGTCGTCGAGCGGTTCATGATCCGGTGGAAGGGCGAGCCGGACCCGCTGCACGTGCGCGCGGTCGACGCCTACTTCGTCTCCGCCGCGGAGCACGGCATGAACGCCTCGACGTTCACCGCCCGCGTCATCGCCTCGACCGGGGCGGACGCCGCCGCCGCCGTCTCCGGCGCCATCGGGGCCCTGTCCGGCCCGCTGCACGGCGGCGCGCCGAGCCGCGTGCTCAGCATGCTCGACGAGGTGGAGCGCTCCGGCGACCCGCTGGCCTTCGTCAAGGCCGAGCTCGACGCCGGACGCCGGCTCATGGGCTTCGGGCACCGGGTCTACCGGGCCGAGGACCCGAGGGCCCGCGTGCTCCGGCGTACGGCGGCGGTGCTCGGGAGCCGGCGCTTCGAGGTCGCCGACGCGCTGGAGAAGGCCGCCGTCGAGGTGCTCACCGAGCGCTTCCCCGACCGCCCGCTGCGCACCAACGTCGAGTTCTGGTCCGCGGTGGTGCTCGACTTCGCCGAGGTGCCCGCGCACATGTTCACGTCGATGTTCACCTGCTCCCGCACCGCGGGGTGGAGCGCTCACGTCCTGGAGCAGAAGCGGCTCGGCAAGCTCGTCCGCCCCTCGGCCCGGTACGTCGGCCCGGGCCCGCGGCCGGTGTCCGCCGTCGCGACCGGGCCGGTGCAGCCGTGAGCGCGCCCGACATCACCATTCCCGCCGACCTGCTGCCGCACGACGGCCGCTTCGGGTCGGGGCCGAGCAAGGTCCGCGAGGGGCAGCTCGAGGCGCTGTTCGCCACCGGCCGCACCTTCCTCGGCACCTCCCACCGCCAGCAGCCGGTGCGCGCGGTCGTCGGCCGGGTGCGGTCCGGGCTGCGCGAGCTGTTCTCGCTGCCGGAGGGCTACGAGGTCGTGCTCGGCAACGGCGGGGCGACCGAGTTCTGGGACATCGCGACATTCGGGCTCATCGAGCGTCGTTCGCAGCACCTCGCGTTCGGCGAGTTCTCCAGCAAGTTCGCCCAGGCGGCGGCCGCGGCGCCCTTCCTCGACGAGCCGTCGGTGGTCAAGGGCGAGCCGGGGACCCACCCGCTCCCGGTCGCCGAGCCGGGCGTGGACCTCTACGCACTCACCCACAACGAGACCTCGACCGGCGTGATGATGCCGGTGCGCCGACCGACCGGCGCGGTCGACGACGGCGCTCTCGTCGCGGTCGATGCCACGAGCGGGGCCGCGGGCCTGCCGGTCGACCCGGCGGAGTTCGACGTCTACTACTTCTCCCCGCAGAAGGGCTTCGCGAGCGACGGAGGGCTGTGGTTCGCGCTGATGAGCCCCGCGGCGCTGGAGCGGGTCGCGCGGATCGCCGGGAGCTCCCGGTGGGTGCCGGCGTCGTACGACCTGACGATCGCGCTGGAAAACAGCCGGCTCGAGCAGACCTACAACACCCCCGCGCTCGCGACGCTGCACCTGATGGCGACGCAGGTCGAGTGGATGCTCGAGCAGGGCGGGCTGGACTGGTGCGTCCGGCGCACCGCCGACAGCGCCACGCGGCTGTACGGCTGGGCCGAGGCCTCCGCCTACGCCCGCCCCTTTGTCGAGGACCCGGCGATGCGCTCGCAGGTGGTCGGCACGATCGACCTGGACGACGCGGTCAGCGCGCCCGCGGTGTCGGCGGTGCTGCGGGCAAACGGGGTCGTCGACACCGAGCCGTACCGCAAGCTCGGCCGCAACCAGCTGCGGGTCGCGATGTTCCCGGCGGTCGACCCGGCCGACGTGCAGGCGCTCACCGCCTGCGTGGACCACGTGGTGGAGGCCCTGTCCTGACCGGTCCGCGCCCGCTGCCGCAGCCCTGGGTCCCCCGGGTGCTCAACGGCGCGCTGGCGCTGTTCCTGCTCGCCTGCGTCTCCCCCGTGGTGACGCGCTTCGGCGGGCGGAGCCTGTGGGTGCAGGTGCTGCTCGTGCTGCTGGTCGCGCCGGTGGTGCTCGTGGCGCTGCTCTGCCTCACCAGCGCGCTGCGCCCGGGCGCCCTGGGGCGGGCGGCGCGCCGGGCCCGGCAGCGC
>JALYMN010000433.1 GCA_030773675.1 Actinomycetota bacterium | reverse complement strand
CAACTCCTGCGCAGCGAGAGGGTGGGGGCCGTTCTCGACGAGGGTCGCAGCGGCGTCGGAGCAGGTCTGCTGCTCTTCGACTGCGCCGGCTGGCGCCGCTGGGCACAGCGCCAGGATCGTGGCAGCGGCAACGGTGACAGCGCGCAGCATCGTGGGTCTCCGGAGGTCGTCGGGCAAGTGCGGCAGCACCCTGCCGGTCTCCGGCACGTGCGTCCATGGCACGAACGGGCTACGGACGCGGTGCCGTCGACCGACGACACCTCGTCGCGCCGCACGCCCCACCGACCACGCGCCGCTGTAGCCAGTTGGCACGTGCTGCTACTTGCTCGCGGCCCTGTACTGCTCCACGACGTCTGCGCTGATCCGCCCGCGCGGCGACACCTTCACCCCGTTTGCCTCCGCCCAACTGCGAACGGCCTTCGGGTCAATGTCGTCGCCCGTGCGCTGCTTCGGCGTCGCAGCGCGGCCCCTGCGGCCGCCACCTGAGCCGCCGCCGACGCGCCGGGCGACCGGGATGAACGGCGCCAGCACCTCGCGCAGGTCCGCGGCGTGCTCCTCGTTCAGGTCGATCTCGTAGGACTGCCCGTCCAGGCCGAACGTGAGGGTCTCGGAGGCCTCCGAACCGTCGATGTCGTCCTCAAGCCGGGTCACAACCTTCTGCGCCATGCTGCTCCTTCATCTCGATGCTTTCGCTAAGACACTAGGCACGATTGCCGAGATAGCAAGCCGACAAGGGGCCTAGCGCGACCGCGACAGTTGGCGGCGCTGTCTCGCCGTTTATAGCGCGTCCTGGCGCACCTGCTGCAGCACGACACGACCCACGGCGTCCAGCCCTGCCAGACGGACGATGCCGTTGACCAGGTCCGGGCGCCCCTGCTGCAGCACGACACGATCCACGGCGTCCAGCCCTGCCAGACGGACGATGCCGTTGGCCAGTCCGAGCCAGCCGCCTCTCGCTCCTTCAGGCCATACCGGACAAGCCGCGCGTCAGGCAGCCTTCCCGTAGCAGGGCAGCGGGTGCCGGCTGGGACGGGAGACACAGTGCATCAGCAGGTTCGTCGAGTGGCCGTCGCGTCGGCGGGCGCGCTGGCTGTCCTGCAGCCAGACGTTCGTGGTGCGGAGTCCGCTAGTCCGCGGCTGTGACGAAGATCAGCACGATCGTCGCGAGCGCTAGCACCACGGTCGCAACTGCGAGAACCCAGGTTGACACGCTCAGTTGCCTCGCTACACCGTTCGCCTCGTCGGCCCGCTGTTGCGCGGCATCCTCCGCCTGTTCCTGCAGGCGTGCGCGTACCCGCAGGTCAGCCAGCAGCATGAAGACATCGATCTCCGCGCGCACGGCCATCGGGTTCTGCGCGCCCTGGTACTTGTTCAGCAGCGCACGCCAAGCGGGCGGCATTGTGCCGCCCAGGTTGCTGAGGTCAAGTTCGTCCGGTGGCGGGTCGCCAGCATGCGTCGGCATGCTAGTTGCAGTACCCGAGTTCGCGCGGACAACCTGCAGGTCCTCTGCGGCCCGTGCCACCGCCTCGAGGGTGGGCCGTCGTCTGAGCCGCCTAGCGTCGGCGTGTCGCCCGACTCCGTGCACAAGTAGGCGCACCATCGGCGAGTGAAGGTCAACGCCCGGGTGCTGCACTCCAAGGCGCTGTCCAGCATGCGCACGGCCATGACGGCGTTCAACAGTCCCCATGACGACGGTCGCGCCACAACTGTTCTGCTTCACCTGCAGCACGCCTTCGAGATGCTGCTCAAGGCGGCGCTGGCACAGCATGGCCAAAAAGTGTTCGACAAGAAGACCGGCCGCAGCATCGGCTTCGAGCAGGCGGTGCGGCAGTCCCAGCAGCTTCCCGGCGTCAAACTGACGACCGAGGAGGCGGGCGCCCTCAGGGCCATCGACGCCCTGCGCGACGATGAGCAGCACTGGTTCAACGAGGTAGCAGAGGGCCTGCTGTACCTACACACACGTGCAGGCGTGACGCTGTTTGACGAGGTGCTGTTCCGGGCGTTCAAGCAGCGGCTGGCCGACCACCTGCCCAACCGTGTCCTGCCGATCTCGACGGAGACTCCCCGGGACTTCCTCGCCCTCGTGGACAGCGAGTTCGCCAGCATCAAGAAGCTGCTGCAGCCTGGCCGTCGCGCCAGGGACGAGGCGCGAGCCAAGATCCGGACGCTGCTCGCGTTGGAAGCTCACGTCGAGGAGGACAGGAAGGTCAGCGACTCCGACGTCAACCGGGTGGAGCGCGGCATCAAGGCAGGAAGGCGCGTGAGCAGGTCTTCCCCCGCCTGGGGAAGGTCGGCGCGGAGGTCACTGGCGAGGGCCCGACCGTCAAGGTCAAGTTCGTGAAGACGGCCGACGCCCTGCCTGTCCGCGTGGTGCGGGACGGGGAGGCCGTGGACGCTGCCGCGGTCCGTGAGGTGGACCTGCTCAAGAAGTACCACTGGACATCGTCCAAGATCGCCGAGAAGCTCAAGCTCTCGACGCCTCGCGCGGCGGCCTTGCGCGAGCACCTTGGCATCGACCAGGACGAGGACTGCACCTACACCGTCCCACACAACTCGCAACAGCTCACGTACTACAGCGACAACGCGTACAAGCGGATGCGCGACGCCATGACCGAGCAGGACATGTCGGTCATCTGGGAGTCGCACAGCAAGATCAAGCGGCGAGCTCCAAGACCAGCCTGCACTGTGCCCGGTGTCGCCTGCCACGAGCATGGGACCGGCCTGAGCGGGTTCTTGCCACGTTCATGGGACCACCCTGGTTGCCAGTCATGGGACCACCGGCGTGTCATGCGCCGGGGTCCTGGTTGCCAGCCGCTAGCGATCACTTCACGTCGAGCGTGGAGGGATCGGGTGGCGTTCCGGGAGGTGCGTGTGAGCGAAGTACGCGAGGTGCTGCGGGCTTGGCTCGCCGGGGTCGGGCTGCGGACCGCGGCAGAGCGGGCAGGGGTGGACCGCAAGACCGCCCGCCGCTATGTCGCCGCCGCCGCGCAGACCGGTCTGCTCCGCGACGGCGGCGAGGGTCAGCTGACCGACGAGTTGATCGGGGCGGTCGTGGCAGCTGTCCGGCCTGCGCGGCCGTCCGGGCACGGGCAGGCGTGGGAGGACCTGAAGCCGTGGGGCGAGCAGATCACCTCGTGGGTGCAGGCGGATCTGCAGCTGACCAACATTCACGGCAAGCTCGTCCAGCGCGGGGTGCAGGTGCCGTATCGGACCTTGCACCGCTTCGCCGTCGAGGAGTGCGGTTTTGGCCGGCGTCAGCCGACGTTGCGGGTCGCGGACGGTCAGCCGGGGGTGGAGTGCCAGCTGGATTTCGGCCGCCTCGGCCTGCTCGAGGACTCGCAGACCTGCCGGCGCCGGGCGCTGCACGCGTTGATCTTCACTGCGGTGTTCTCTCGGCACATGTTCGTGCACCTGAGCTTCGGTCAGACGCTGGCCGATGTGATCGCCGGTTGCGAGCGGGCGTGGACGTTCTTCGGCGGCACGTTCGCCGTGCTGATCCCGGACAACATGAGCGCGGTTGTCGCGGACGCCGATCCGGTGAACCCGACGTTCACCGCCGGCTGGTTGGACTACGCCCAGGCTCGCGGGTTCGGCACCGACCCGGCGCGGGTCCGCTCACCGAAGGACAAGCCGCGGGTCGAGCGGAGCGTGCAGTTCGTGCGGGAGAACTTCTTCCGCGGCGAGACCTTCCTCGACCTCGCCGACGCGCAGCGTCGGGTCGAAGCGTGGTGCCGCACGACCGCCGGGCTGCGGGTGCACGGCACGACCGCGCAGCGCCCGGCCGAGCACTTCACCGCCGCCGAGCAGCCGCTGCTGCTGCCGGCGCCCGCAACGCCCTATGACGTGCCGATCTTCGCCACCCCGAAGGTCGCCCGGGACCGGCACATCGAGGTCGCCCGCGGCCTCTACTCGGTGCCCGGTGCGCTGCTCGGGCAGCGCGTCGACGTGCGCGCCGACTCCCGGCTGGTCAAGGTGTTGAGCCGCGGGCAGCTGGTCAAGACCCATCCGAGGGTCGCGGCCGGGAGCCGGTCCACCGATCCGAAGGACTATCCGGTGGGGCGGGCCGAGTACGCCCTGCGCGACGTCGCGTCGCTGACCGCCAAGGCCAGCGCCGCCGGTCCCAGCGTCGGGGTCTACGCCGCCCGGCTGCTGGACGTCCCGCTGCCTTGGACGTCCATGCGGACGGTCTGTCGGCTGCTCGGCCTGGTGCGCAGCTACGGGCCCGAGGCGGTCGAGGCCGCGTGCGCCCGAGCGCTCGAGCTCGACGTCGTGGACGTCACCAAGATCGATCGGATGCTGGAGCAGGCCCGGGAACGCCAGCCGGTACCCGCGCCGGCGAGGGTCGTCGGCGGACCGGCCCGCTTCGTCCGCGACGCCGCCGAGTTCACCGCCGGAGACCGGTGATGAGCCGCCCGGCCGCGCTGACCTCACCGGCGCCGGGCGTGGACGCCGAGCTCAAGGCCTTGCTGCGCAGGGTCAAGCTCGGCCGGCTGCTCGACAGCCTGCCCGAACGCCTCGCCCTCGCCCGGAGCGAGTCGCTGCCGCACGCCGACTTCCTGAGCCTGCTGCTGTCCGACGAGGTCGAACGCCGCGACCGGTCCTCCGCCGAGCTGCGCGCCCGCGCCGCCAAGCTCGACCCCAGCATGCGACTGGAAACCTTCACCAGCGACAGCGGCGCCACGTTCGACCGGCAGACCTGGCACGAGCTGTGTTCGCTGCGGCTGCTCGACGAGGCCCGCGGCGCACTCATCCTCGGCCCGGTCGGGGTCGGCAAGACCCACCTGGCCACCGCCCTCGGGCACATCGCCGTCCGCCGCCGCAGCAGCGTGCTGTTCACCCGCGCCGACCAACTCCTGCGCCGGCTCAAAGCCGCCCGGCTGGACAACACCCTCGAGGCCGAGATGCGCAAGCTCGCCCGCGTCGAGCTGCTCATCCTCGACGACTTCGCGCTCCAAGCCATGGACCAGGTCGAGACCGCCGACTTCTACGAGCTCGTCGTCGAACGGCACCGCAAGACCTCCACCGTGATCACCAGCAACCGTGATCCGTCGGAGTGGCTCGCCGTGATGAGCGACCCGCTGCTCGCCCAGTCCGCCGTCGACCGGCTCGTCGCCACCAGCTACGAACTCGTCATCGAAGGCCAGTCCTACCGCCGGCAGCAACGACTCCGACCCGCCGGCCACCCCGCCGGCGTGTCCTGATTGACCCGACGAGGAGCTGACATGACCATCACCAATCGACCGAGGTGGTCCCTACGTCGTGGCAAGACCCTGGTCCCTTCACGCTGGCAAGCGACATGCTTTCCTTTCGCGAACCAGGTCGCTACTTTTTTCGCGAACTCGACCTGCATCTGCAACTCGGCGTTCTCGGCCCGCAGCCGCTCCAGCTCGGCCCGTTCGGACGTGTCCAGCGGCTTGTCCGCCG